>JACRGW010000128.1 GCA_016212195.1 Nitrospirota bacterium | reverse complement strand
TCTCCGGGGAATCCGACAATAAAGGCAGTCCTCAGGGCAATGCCCGGAATCATACGCCTGATCTTCTTTATAAGTTTAAGGTATTCCTTCTTGGTACCTCTTCTTCCCATAAGTCTCAGGATCCTGTCTTCAGAGTGCTGGAGAGGAATGTCAAGATATTTATATATTTTGTCCTCCAATGAGATAACCTGAAGGAGTTCATCATTGATGGCAGTTGGATAAAGATAGAGAAGACGAACATAGAAGTCACCTTCTATAGATGTTATATCTTTTAATAGGGAACTGAGGTTATACCCGTTGTGTTTATAAGCTGATATATCCTGTGCAATGAGTATCAGTTCTCTTATACCAGATTTTATCTTATTTTTTGCTTCTTCTAATATAATCTCCGGAGAGAAACTCCTGAATGACCCCCTTATTGAAGGTATTACGCAGAACGTGCATTTTTTACTGCATCCTTCGGCAATTTTAAGATAAGCGTAGGAGAATGAGTTAAGAGTGTTGAGTTTGGAACTTGAATCAACTAATTCTGAGATATTTTTGTCTCCAGACTCTGAACTCTGAACTCTGGACTCAATCTCATTGCAGTATTCTACTATTCTATTCTCTTCCCCCACCCCAAAGATGGCATCTATCTCAGGCATCTCCTTCATAAGTTCATCCTTATACCTCTGTGACAGACATCCGAAGACGATGAGCTTTTTCCCATTGTCCTTTAACTCAGAAAGTTTGAGTATCTCATCAACAGATTCCTTCTTTGCATCCTCTACGAAACCGCATGTATTGATAAGGAGTATATCTGCATCTTCAGGTTCGGTCTTAACGGAAAGGCCCTTCTCAATTAATCTATTTAAGAGATTCTCAGAATCTACCTGATTCTTCGGACAGCCTAATGTTAAAAGAGAGATGTTCATTTCCTCTCGTAATCCTCAACAATCCTGCTGTATTCAGATGACATTAAGGAAGAGGAGACGATGAAGTCTGCAGAGGCCCTGTTACAGGCGATGGGGACATTATAGACAACCGCGATTCTTAATAGTGCCTTAACATCTACATCATGGGGCTGGGGTTCGAGGGGGTCCCAGAAGAATATAACAACATCCATCTTTCCTTCTGCTATCTTTGACCCTATCTGCTGGTCTCCTCCCAGAGGCCCACTAAGAAACCTGTTTATCTCGAGTCCGAGTTCTGTCTGGAGCATTTTACCTGTTGTTCCCGTTGCATATAATATATGCTTTGAAAGTGAACCCTTATTAAATCTTGCCCATTCAAGGAGGTCCTTTTTCTTATTGTCATGGGCAACAAGGACTATCCTCTTTTTCCCTGGAATCGCTATTTCTTTCATTTCATAACTCCTATCTCTTGTGTTTAGTCTATTAAAAAAATCAAAGCAGAGCAACTAAGTATTTATAAGAAATAAGATTGACACGCCTTTCAGGATCGCAATGATAATATAGGAATTAATCCTCTTCTATCGTTATCGCCCCTTCAGGGCAGTTTTCGGCTGCTGCCTCACAGCAATTGGCAAAGTCGCAGCCCTCAGGGTCTATGACCTTTGACTTTCCATCTATGAGTTGAAATACTGCAGGGCATAATGCTTCACAGTTGCCACAGCCTGTACATTTATTTTCGTCGACAACAGGTTTCATAAGTGCAATAAATTCACCCTCACCCCCGCCCTCCCCCATTAAGGGGGAGGGAATCTCTCTATAATCCCCCTCCCCTGGCGGGAGGGGTTAGGGGAGGGGTGTTAATCTGATTTACCTGCTTTATCGACCGATTCTCTCCAGCACTGCAGCAGCAAGAAGGGGAAACATAATCTCATGATGGCCGGTGAGGGCATAACCTTTACCTCCAGGTCTTGCGATTACATTAACGGATGGCCTGTAATGCTGGATGAAATCCATATTCACAGTCGTAAATCTTTTGATCTTATGTCCGATATTCCTTGCTATTGTGAGTGCCTTTAAGAATACCTCTGGCATTATGACCGCTGAGCCGAGGTTTATATAGACCCCTCCTTTGAGTTGAGAGATGACCGATGTAAAAATCCTGAAATCTATATGGCTTCCTTCTCCTATGGCAGAACCGTCAGCATCAGGGTGCATATGGATTATATCTGTCCCGATTGCGACATGGACTGTGACAGGGATATTGAGTTTGGCACCTGTAGCGAGGATGCTTTTATCCTTATAGGGATACCTGCCTCTGAGTATTTCTCTCCCGATAGATTCTCCTATACCAATTCCTTTTAATACACCTTTAATTATCGCCTGATTGAGTATTTTGCCTGTTTCCTCTGCCATACCAAAACTGCCATGGATTAAACTTTCTGCTACATCCTCTGAGGTCTTCCCTGCTGAGGCGAGCTCGAAATCATGGATAATCCCTGCGCCATTCATCGCAATGGCAGTTATGATTCTTCTTCTCATCAGGTCAATAATAATGGGATTGAGCCCAACCTTTACAGGGTGTGCACCCATACCCAAGACAATTGGTTTCCTCTTTTTATAAGCCTTTGCGATTGTATCTGCGACCTCTTTGAAATCTTTGGCAGCAAGTATACCGGGTAATGAGCTAAGAAAATCCTTAAAACTCCTTCCGGGTTTAAAGGGTGTCCCAAAATCTGGGAGCGAAACCTTAGACATCCTGCGTTTCAAGGGATAGGTCTTTACCTTTTTAAGGTCGATAGGGCTAAATTTCTTCAAAATCAGTCTGCCTTATTTTGTCTTCTCTTTTTTATTATGTCCAGAATGTGAAACTGATATTATCATCGGAACAGTTATATGTCAACCCAATATAGGTAGTTTCAAAAAACCCTCTGCTATGCTAATATTAATTAATGGATATTATAACGAGTCATACAAATGCCGATTTTGATTCCCTGGCATCTATGGTTGCTGCAAAGAAGTTATATCCGGAGGCGAAGGTTGTTTTCCCAGGTTCGCAGGAGAAGGGAATAAGGGACTTCTTTCATAAAACCAACTATGATCTTCCTTTTGATAAGATAAAAAATATAAAATTACAGGAGATATCGAGACTTATCCTTGTGGATACGCGGAGTCCGGGAAGGATAGGAAGATTCGCCGATATCATAGGAAGATCTGGACTTAAGATTCATATCTATGATCACCACCCTTTTATTGAAGGTGATATAAAAGGTGAGGAAGAATTTATAGGGGAGGTAGGTGCTACCACCACCATTTTTATAGAAATCCTGAAAGATAAAGATATCGAGATAACCCCTATGGAGGCAACAATCTTTGCCCTCGGGATATATGAAGAGACAGGATCGCTTACCTTTCCTACGACTACCGAAAGAGACCTCTTTGCGGTTGCTTACATTATCTCCAAGGGTGCTGACCTGAAGGTAGTCTCAGATTTTATAACGAGGGAACTCGACCGGGAACAATTAAGTCTCCTTAATGAACTCATCCAGTCAGCTAAGAGTTACCTCATAGGAGGTATAAAGGTTGTTGTGGCAACAGCCTCCACAGAAAAATATTTGCCTGAACTGGCAGTCCTCGTCCACAAGATGAGGGACATGGAAGGGTTGGATGTACTCTTTGTTGCTGTGAGGATGGATGAGAGAATCCATATGGTTGCAAGAAGCAGGGTTCCTTCAGTCGATGTAAGGGAGATAGCCTCTGAATTTGGCGGAGGTGGCCATTCTACTGCCTCATATGCAACGGTAAGGGATATTTCATTAAATGAGTTTGAATCTAAACTTGTTGATGTCTTAAGAAAAAAGATTATAGCAAAAGATACAGCAAGAAGGATCATGACATCCCCTGTAAAGACAATCCAGGATTCTACCACAATTAAAGAGGCAGAGGATGTTATGACCCGCTATGGTGTGAATGTACTTCCCGTGCTTAAAGGAGAAACCTTCCTTGGTTTGATATCGAGGGAGGTTGTTGAGAAATCCCTTTTTCACAATCTTGGAGAGACCAAAGTCTCAGAACTTATGACAACCGATGTACATACAGCCACCGTTGATACCCCTGTGAGCAAGATTGAAGAGACGATGATAGAACATAACCAGAGGTTTATGCCGATCCTCGATGGATTAAGAATTCTTGGTGCGATCACAAGGACAGACCTTCTTAGAGCACTCCATGAGGATGTCCTTAGAAAAGGGAGGATCCCTGAGGAAGGGTTGATAAAAGGGGGCGGTCTTATGAAGAATGTAGCCGCATTAGTGGAAGATAGACTCCCTGCGAAGCTTATAGAAATCCTTAAAAAGGTCGGCTCTATTGCAGAAGGTCTCGGATTCTCCGCTTATCTTGTTGGAGGGATTGTGAGGGATATACTCCTTGCCCCGAACCTGATTCAGGATGAGAATCTTGATATCGATATTGTAATAGAAGGAGATGGGATAGCATTTGCTAATCGTATATCTAAAGAGCTATCAGTAAGGGTAAAGAGTCACCAGAAGTTCGGGACTTCCGTGATTCTCCTCCAGGATGGACTTAAATTTGATGTTGCTACAGCGAGGACAGAGTATTACAAATCACCAGGAGCCTTACCTACAGTAGAGATAAGCTCTATAAAGAAGGACCTTTACAGGAGGGACTTTACCATTAACTCTTTAGCGATAAAGCTTAACGCGAAGGAGTACGGCACCCTTGTCGATTTCTTCGGAGGGCAGAGGGATTTAAAGGATAAGGTTATAAGGATACTCCATAATCTGAGTTTTATAGAAGACCCCACAAGGGTCTTCAGGGCTATCAGGTTTGAGCAGAGGTTCAACTTTAAGATAGGGAAACATACAGCCAATCTGATAAAGTCTGCTGTTAAGATGGATCTGTTTCATAAGCTATCAGGGCCGAGGCTCTATGGGGAACTTGTTCTGATCTTTTCCGAGGCGGAGCCCCTTAAGGCTTTAAAGAGGATGGCTGAGTTCGACCTCCTCCGTTTTATCCATCCAAGGCTTGTTTTCACTAAGGGTCTTGGGGCGATCTTTGAAGGTATCCAGGAGACCCTATCATGGTTTAAACTCCTCTTTCTTGAAGGAAAGATAGAAAAATGGCTTATCTTTTTCGTGTGTATGATGGACGAACTCAAGAATGATGAAGTTACTGAGACATGTGAACGCCTTTCTATTCCGGAAAGGTTAAGAGAGAAAATCCTGAAGGGCAGAGAAGATACAAGGGTCATTCTCTATGAATTTTTTAAGGAGAAACGGATGAAGCCGAGTAAGATATATAGACTCCTCAAACCCGTCCCCTTAGAGATTCTTCTCTTTATGATGGCGAAGGCTAAGGATGAGACCTCAAAGAGGTATATCTCTCTTTATCTTACAGAACTTCAGAAGGTTAAGGTTAGTCTTAGCGGTAGCGATCTTAAGGAAATGGGGATAGAACCTGGTCCCCTTTATAAAAAGATTCTTGACAGACTTCTTGAGGGGAGGCTTAATGGAGAGATAAGAAGCAAAGCAGAAGAAAAGAGGTTCATCAGAGAAAATTATTAAAAAAAGTCAGTAACAGACCCTGAGTCCGAAATAGTAACAACAACACTCGCTATCGAGTCCATTAATGAACAGTCTCTCTGCACCATCCTGAAAGGCAATCCTTACGAAGCATAAACCACCTGATAAAATCGAGTTCTTCTCTTCGATTACGGTTCCTTTACCCCATTCGGGATATTTCATGTGGGCGACACTGTCACCGAGTCTCAGGTAAGTCCTGTTTTGATTCAATCTTCAATCCTTCCATTTCCTTCTGATCTTTGGCTTTAAAAATTTTTTTCAATGTCTTCTTTGATTCATTATCTAAAAATAATTATAACTGCTAAAGTCTTATATGTCAATTGAACCATTGTACCATTGTTACGGATTATTCCTCTTGACACCTCATAAGAAAAATGGTAGGAAAGGGCTATGAAGAAGGTGAAACTAAAGACTATAATCTTAGCCCTTATCCTTATCTCAGGATGTTCATCCAAGGCAGCTGTGAGACCCCCCAGTGAGGAATCCCTAAAGGTGAAGGGTTTAATAGAAATAGTCTCAAACCTTAATAAGGCTTACGTAACTAAGGATAATAAATCTTTTATGCTCTACATCTCTACATCCTCTTCTATCCATGAAGATTTTAAGGAAAGGATTAAGAGGGATTTCGATACTTACGAGAAGATATCCCTGAATCTGACCCCCAGGTGGGCAAGGGTCAGGGAAGATTCTTACCAGCTTTCAGTGCACTGGGAAGGGAAATGGCATGATCCAACCGGAAAGGAGGTGAGGGACCTGGGAAATGGTCTCTTTACCTTTAAAGAAGAAGATGGGTTTAAGATTATAAGGATCGATGGTGACAGCCCATTCGTGATATCCGGGGAATAGTACTGTTCACCGTTCACCGTTTACGGTTCACCATTCACCCCGCTCAACAGGAAGCCATGGGTGTAAACCCGTGGAGGAATATGCGAAATTTCCCGAAGGGTAATTATCCTGATACCACGGCTGTAAAGCCGTGGAGCGGGGTTCACTTCTTAATCTGCTGTAACTAATGATGATGCTCTTTCTTCTTTGTAACCACATTCCTTCTTTATACAGAGGAGTTTTTCTTTCTTCTCAACTAAGAAAGGTGCTCCGCATTGAGGACATTTCTTAGGAACCGGCTTATCCCAGAGGGCGAATTTACATTTCGGATATTGGCTGCAGCTATAAAAGACTTTTCCCTTTTTAGTCCTTCTTTCTATAATGGTACCTGTACAACCTTTCTCCGGACATGAGACCCCTGTGCTTAAAGGCTTTGTTGTCTTACATTCCGGGTATCTGCTACAGGCAAGGAACTTTCCATATTTACTGGTTTTAATAACCATCGGAGAATCACACTTTTCGCATCTTTCTTCTGATTCCTGGCTACTTAAACTTGATTCATCTTCTTTTAAAGGTTTTGTATTCTTGCATTCAGGGTAACCTGAACAGGCGAGGAATTGACCATTCCTTCCCCATTTGATTACCATCCTTTTCCCACATTTTTCACAGAGTATTTCGGTATCGGTAGGAATTCCCTTGGTCTTTACATCCCTCATACGCTTCTTTGCCTGCTCAAGATCGGTATGAAAAGGGCCGTAGAAATCTCTTAATGCCTGAATCCATTTAAGTCCTCCGTCTTCTATCCTGTCAAGCTCCTCTTCCATTCTTGCGGTGAACTGTAGGTCGAGGAGGTCAGGGAAGTTGTCAACGAGGAGGTCGTTTACAAGGAGTCCGAGGTCTGTTGGGTGAAACTTACCTTCCACCTTTTTCGCATAATCCCTTTCCTGAATGGTCGAGAGTATCGAAGCATAAGTGCTGGGACGTCCGATCCCTTTCTCCTCAAGTTCCTTCACAAGGGTTGCTTCGGTATATCTCGGTGGAGGCTGGGTGAAATGTTGTTTTGGCTCAAGTCTTGTAAGATGAAGGTTTTCTCCGATCCCGAGTTCTGGAATCGGTCTCTCCTCTTCCTGGACATCTTCGTCTCTTCCTTCAATATAAAGGACAGTAAAGCCAGAAAATTTTAAGATAGAACCTGTTGCCCTGAAAGTAAATACACCTGCCTTTATATCAACTGTTGTCTGATCAAGGACTGCAGGGTTCATCTGGCTTGCTACAAAACGATTCCATATAAGTCTGTAGAGGCTCAATTGTTCTTTTGTAAGGTGGCCCTTGAACCTATCAGGTTCCCTTAAGGTCGATGTTGGCCTAATGGCCTCGTGTGCCTCCTGTGCACCTTTACGGCTCTTGTATGACGGGGGCTTTGGCGGAAGATATTCGTTACCAAATCTCTTTGATATATAATTCCTTGCCTCTTCCTGCGCGTCTTTTGATACCCTTACTGAATCTGTCCTCATATAGGTTATAAGACCGAGCGTTCCTTCAGGTCCGATATCAAGGCCCTCATAAAGTTGCTGTGCTAAAAACATAGTCTTCTTTGCAGGGAATCTGAGTTTTCTTACTGCCTCTTGCTGAAGTGTACTCGTTATGAAAGGAGGAACGGGGTATCTCTTCTTTTCTTTCTTTTCTATTGACTTTACAGTAAAGGTCTCACCTTTAAGGGTCTTTAGGACTCTGTCTGTCTCTTTTTTGTTTTTCAGTTCGATCTTCTTACCATCCTCTTCCCTGAGTTTGGCTAAGAAGGGAGGCGGGTTTTTAGCTTCAAGGTGTGCTGTTAAAGACCAGAATTCCTGAGGGATGAATGCCTTTATATCTCTTTCTCTTTCAACAACGAGTCTGACTGCAACGGACTGAACCCTTCCGGCACTAAGACCCCTCTTAACCTTTTTCCATAATAGGGGGCTTATGAGATAACCCACAAGCCTGTCCATTATCCTCCTTGCCTGCTGGGCATCTACCTTGTTATGGTCTATCCTGAGTGGATTCTTTATGGCCTCTAAGACAGCCTTCTGGGTGATCTCATTAAAAAGGACACGATAGACCTTATCGTTATTGCTATTTAGTTCTTCAGCGATATGCCATGCAATGGCCTCTCCTTCACGGTCAGGGTCCTGACCGAGATAAACATATTCCGCTTCTTTAGCGGCCTTCTTTATCTCTCCTAATATTTTCCCCTTTCCCTGGATCGTCACATATTTCGGCCGAAAATTCTTTTCTACATCAACCCCTAATTCCTTTCTCGGGAGGTCTTTAACATGCCCTATAGAGGCCTTAACGGTAAAGGCTTTACCAAGGAACTTATTAATTGTTCTTGCCTTTGCAGGCGATTCTACTACGACTAAGGATTTCATATTATGTCGCCACGAAACTCTTTCCAGGAAGCTGCCTGATAACTCCCTTTATCTCCATCTCAAGGAGAAGACTGAGTGCTTTATTGGAAGTTAAACGGCCTTCCCTGCTGATTATATCTATATGTTTTGGCTCATCAGAGAGAAGTTTGTAAATGACCTCTTCCTCTGATGTTAATACTGGCATGGTTTTATCTTTCTTTTTCCTCTCTATCTGCGGAAGAATCTCTTCAATTATATCATCGGCATCCTCAACAAGTTTTGCACCCCTCTTTATGAGTTTGTTTGTACCCTGACTGAGCTTTGAAGTTATGTTGCCAGGGACAGCAAAAACCTCCCTTCCCTGATCTAATGCATTAGAGGCAGTGATGAGTGAACCGCTGTCAGAGGTTGCCTCAATAATCACAACACCAAGAGAGAGCCCGCTTATTATACGGTTCCTTGAAGGGAAATTAACACCTTCAGGAGGTGTTGAGAAAGGGAACTCTGTAAGCACTGCCCCTGATTCTATGATCTTATCCCTTAACGACCTATTCTCTGACGGATAAATGATATCTATACCACAACCCAAGACCGCAATAGTCCTTCCTCCTGCTGAAAGCGCTCCCTGGTGAGAGAATGTATCTATTCCCCTTGCCATTCCACTCACGACTGTAATACCGTGTGAGACTAAGTCCTTACTGAGCCTTTCTGTCATCAGCCTTCCGTAGGTTGTTGCCTTTCTTGATCCCACTATGGCGATTGCCCTGTTGTCTTCTTTCCTGATCTCTCCCATTATATAAAGAAAAGGAGGAGGGTCATAGATCTTTTTCAGGTTATCAGGATAGAGTTCATCTAAAAGGGTTATGACCTTGACCTTCTCTTTCTCTATCCGGGAAAGTTCTATATCAACCTTCTCTTTCCAGTCAGCCGTCAGGATATCCTTTGCAAGCCTCTCACCAATACCTTCAATACTTTTAAGTTCTTTCATTGTAGAGGAGAAAACTTTTACAGGTGATTTAAAATGGTCTATAAGTCTCTTATATAAAACCTTACCGATACCGGGGACATGATTTAAAGCCAACCAGTATTTAAGATCATCTATATCTGTCATTGGAAAAAAAGATTACATAATAAAAAGACCATTAGTCAAGACTTTTTTAATTTTATTATTTAGATGGATTATGGGATTTAAGGTATTGTTACTCTTTCAAACTAAAAGGGCGGAGCCTTTTGGCTCCGCCCAAGAGATGAAGGTTCGGCAACCTCTTCTATAATTGGTATTTAGAATGTATATGTTGCATAGAGGTGGATGGTATTCTGGTTATGCCCCTCTACAGCATCAGTTCCGAAGGGTGCAAGTGTATTAGTATAGGTAACCTTCTTGTTGAGTGCATGTTCCCAGGCACCGTCAATCCTCCAGTTTCCAAAATTATAACCAAGACCAAAAGTTAAATGATGCTCAACAATCGCAGGGAAGAGTGGGCTGAGATTTTCTGCAGGAATAGGGTTCTTTCCATAATTGTATCCTGTCCTTACTGTCAGATTGTCAGTAGCCTTATAGGCAGCACCCAAGGCAAATACCCATTGGTCTTTCCACTTCATCTTGAAGGGAATATCTATGGATGATGGAGCCATAGTACTATCCGGACTGGATGCCTTTATTGTCACTACATCCATCGCACTACTCCAGTCAACCCATGTGAGGTCAGCACCAATGAGGAGCTTTTTGCCAGGTCTTATTCCTAAACCAAAACCTAATTGCTGTGGCCATTTAAATTCCTTGACATTTGCCTTGTATTTCACCTTGCCGAGACCTGCGCTAGTCATATTTAATGTTATATTACCATCTTTCGGGTCGAGCGTTGCCTCAGTAGTATATACGACTCCAAGGCTAACCATATTACTTGGGTTAAACATAACGCCGACTTTCGCCCCATAGCTGAAGGAAGAGGCGTCCTTCATATCCATTCCGTAAAAACCTGCTGCTGCAGCTGATGTATCAGGGAAAAACTTGAACTCAAATGCTGAATATCCGGCATTCAGGGCAAGACCCAAGGAGACCAGGTCTGATACCTGATAGGCTAAAGTGGGTGTAACCTTGGCATACATAACATTTGAATAGGTAGTATCCTTTGTCCCGAAGGCTGTAGTAAGGTTTGTAAACTCTGCACCCATTCCACCCTGTGCGAATACACCGAGCCCAAGAACTAAGGGACTATTACCCAAGCGGTGTGCATACGCAAGCATCCCGAGGGGGAATATAG
>JACRGW010000125.1 GCA_016212195.1 Nitrospirota bacterium | reverse complement strand
GTTATCTACTTTATCTTGAGGATATTCTGGAATCTGTAAAAAACATTCAGAGTTATGTGGGCGGTCTTTCCTTTGAAGAGCTTAACTCTGACCATAAAATCTCAAACCACATTCCCTCTCGACGAGTCATAGACTATCACAAGCCAGAAATTGCAGAGAAAGATTCTGCCCCCATAGTAAATCTGGTTACATCCCTTTCCATAACCTTCTTACATTCTCCACTTCCACACCCCACCACTCATCTAAAGCCCGGTTCCCCTGCAGGGAAATCTTTTTAAGTGAAAGGGTATCGAAGGTCTCTACTTTAAGGTTCTCCCCATCCGATCTGATGATCACCGCCCCATCACCATCTGTCCTGTATATCCTTGTTCCAGATCTTTCATATCTCTCTATGACATCCGGGTTCGGATGCTTAAAGATGTTATCCCTTCCTGAAGAAACCACAGCCACCTCAGGCTGTACCATTGACAGAAATTCCTCTGTGCTCGATGTCTTACTGCCATGATGGGGAACCTTGATGATATCGGCCTTGAGCCATTTGCCGAGGTGGATAAGGTCATCCTCTGCTTCCTTTTCGATATCGCCTGGAAATAGAAAGGAACGGTTTTTATATACAACTTTAAGGACTATCGACCTATTGTTCTGACCGGAAGATTTTCCTGTGTCTGGATAAAACTCAGGATAGGGATGCAGGACATAGATATTATATCCATCCCTAAGAAGAGCGTCACCCCTTTTAACGACCATAACAGGTATCCCCTTTTCCTCTATAATTCTCAGAAATTCCTGAAAACCTTTCATGGCCGGGTCCCCGTTAATCCAGACTTCCCCGATTTCAAATTTCTTTATGACATAGGTAAGTCCTCCTATATGGTCAGAAGCAGGATGGGAAAGGACGATGTAGTCTATCCTCTTTATCCCTTTATCCCAGAGATACGGTGCAAGGACCCTTTTCCCGATATCGAACCCTTCGGTCTGAGCACTCAGGGTCGAAGACCTCTTATCAAAAGTCCCCCCTCCGTCTATCAGCATCCTCTTGCCGTCAAGGAGTTCTATAAGGCCTGAGTCCCCCTGCCCGACATCCATGAAGGTAACTTTTATCCCTTTTCCGGAGGATCCTGCGGATTGGTTATCAAGAAAAGGGGTAAGTGTGAATAATATAATCAATGAGGCAGAAATTACACCTGTAACCTTTACCAACTTATTCCTCTTCCATTCTAAAATGGTATAGAGTAATAAATAATAAAGGGCGATAAGAGGTAAAGATGGTGAAGGTAGATGAATCTCTGCATGGGGGACCCCTGAAAAGGCATTAACGACTGAGTAAAAGAGAAATACTGCCTTATCAATAAGCGATGCCATAGGCATGGTTGATGATCCCGTTACTATCGTGAGAACGCCAGAGAGCAGACCCAGAGGAACTATCACAGCACCTGCAAAGGGTATTATAACGATATTCGAGAAAAGGCCCACCCAGCTGAACTGGTTAAAATGGTAGGCAACAATGGGGGCAGTACCGAGTGTTGCTGCTATTGCTACAAGTAGGTACTGTGTTAATCTTTTTTTTATCCTTGGTACAAGCCCCTTTTTTTCAGGCATCAGTTCTATCTCAAGGCCCTTCCTCCTCCCTTTCCACCAGTCAAGGATATAGCCTATCGAGAGAATCGAGCCATAGGAGAGCTGGAAGGATATATCGAAGAGTGTTTGTGGGTTTAGTATAAGAATTATTACTGCAGCGAAGGCGAGGGAATTAATAATCCTCTCTTCCCTCTCAATCAGAATCGCAAAGAGATATACGAGTATCATAATAAGTGACCTTTTTGTTGCCACCTGCCCCCCTGCAATAATGGTATAAAGTATAACAGGGGGCATCGTTACGAGTGCTGCTATCTTTGAAGGACTCGTGTATAAGGTAAGTCTCAGGAGAAGCCTTGAAGGCAGCCTGAGTATTGAAAGACGGACTATGTTATATATCAGAAATGCCAGAAGCCCTAAATGGGAACCTGATATTGAAAGTATATGGGTTGTCCCTGAGGCCATGAAGGCATCCCTTATCTCATCTGTTAGACCCTTATCTTCTCCGATAACCATGGACTGGAGGATAGCAGACGATTCATTACTGAGAGAATTCTCTATAGCCCTTCTGATATCATCCCTTCCCTCATAGATTTTTCTGAGAAGATGGTTCCCTCCGAATCCGACCCTGACAATATCCTTATCCTTTACCCGTCCAGAAGCAAAGACCTTATCCCTCGCAAGTGCCTCTTCGAAATTATAACCGCCAGGATTATGATAGCCTTTCGGGCTCTTAAGTTTTGTCCTTACGAACAGGATGTCTCCGTACTGCAGAGGTCCTTTAATATCCCCTGATAACCTGACCTTCCCAGATGCGACTCTCCTTTCTTCCCCGGTATACATCTCTTCTACATCAAGGATGAAGGTCACCCTTTCATGACCCCTCTGGGGTGGCTCAAGGACTCTACCTTTAATCACAACCTCTTGGTTCAGGAATCTCGATATGTGATTCTCGGGAAGGTCTGTTGCTGAGAATAGAAAATAGAAGGCCGCTGAAATTCCGATAAGACAGAAGGATAGAGACTTCAGTCTCTTCCCCTTATTTAGAATAAGGATAAATATAAATGAAATAGTTGAAAGGATTAAAACAGAGAGAGGGAAATATATAAAGGCATTTCCGAGGATTATTCCTGAGATGAAAGAGAGGGTAAT
>JACRGW010000127.1 GCA_016212195.1 Nitrospirota bacterium | reverse complement strand
CGACTCAAGGAAATCCTTCTGGGGCCGATTGCCATGGAACTAGAGGAGGAGTTAAATGGTATCTCTAAAAAATCGAGTATTATTATTGCCGAGTTTCCTTATTATTATAATACCTTGAAGACCTATCTGATGATGGCTAATCCTTCTAGGGTTGATACCGCATATTTATCCCAAAGGTTAAAGGAGATTATGGAAAGGCAATCATCTTTTGAGAAGCTACCACAAATGAAAGAGATTATTCAAAGACAGAGCGACTTTTATCTTGAACAGATACATAGGGAAGATGCCCCCAGAATTATAGCAAACGAGGATATTATTAGGGACTCAAGAAAGGTCCTTAAAACAATCCCTACACTCAATAGGATCTTTTCCCAGATAAAGGAAGAGGGAGATAAGAGGTTTGAATCGTATACATTAACCCATGCCCTTAACAATCAAAGGCAAAATGTCTTATCTTCCATGTATAATGTTCCTGGATTCTTTACACCAAAGTGCTGGCAGGGCTATTTAAAAGATACCATTGTTAAGGCGGGGGAGGAAACTCAAAAGGAAGATTGGATACTTACTGATACTACTGAAGGGTTTGAGGAGGATAATAGGGATAAGATAGTTGCTGGACTCACTGACCTCTATATGAGGGAATATGAAAAGGAATGGAGAAGATTCTTAAAGGGCATTACGGTCCAATCCTTTGCCAACACCTCGGATGCCGTGGAGAAGCTCACTCTTTTAACAGGGGATTACTCCCCCCTTGTTCAGCTCTTTAAGGAGGTTAAGAAGAATACAACATTTGAGGAAAGGTCATTAAGGAAGACCATGAACGTCGCAACAGATCTGTTTGATAAGGCTAAAAAGAAGCTGGGGTTCAAAGAAGAAGAAAAGATCACTGATGAGAAACCACCTAAGAATCTGGTGGAGAAGGATTTTGAAGATTTACATAACTTTGTAACAAGTCAACAAGAAGATAAAAGGTCCCCCTTGCAGATATATATCTCAGAGATATTAAAGATTCGTGAGAGATTACATAACCTCATCAATTCAGATGATCCAGAAAAAGAGGCCAGGTACTTTACTCAGGATATAGTATCCAAGGATTCAGGAGAGGAGCTTCATGAGGCATGGCGATTAATTGAGGGGCTTCTGCGTGATTTCGACTCTGAGGGGAGGGAGGGAATAGAACCCCTCTTAAAACAGCCCATTATAAACACCCTGATCGCAGTAATAGATGATAGTCAGAGATACCTTGATCGGCTCTGGAGGGCAGAGGTATATGAACCTTATCAGAAGAGTTTACAACTAAGATATCCTTTTAGTCAGATTGGACAAGATGCTACGCTCATAGATGTCTCAGAATTCTTTCATCCATCAGATGGTATCTTTTGGCGCTTTTACGAAAGAGAACTTCGGCCGTTTTTAATACCTATAGGGAATACATGGAGGACAAAGACATGGCTTGGAAAAGGGATCTCCTTCTCACCATCTTTTCTCAATTCTCTGAATCATGTTGACTCAATTACCAAGAGTCTCTTTCTCAGGGGAAGTTCTGATCCGAAGGTCTCCTTTGAACTCTATCCTTACCCAACCCCAGGATTGAATCAGATATTCTTTGTCATTGATGGTCAAAACTATAGTTATAAAATGGGGCCACAGGTATGGAAGACCTTTTCCTGGCCTGGGACCACAGGGACTATAGGATCAAAGATTGAGATCTCAGACGAACAGAGTAGGTTCAGAGATGATCTGTCATTTGAGGGGACATGGGGGTTTTTCCGACTCATGGATGCAGGCAGGGTTACAAAGATAAACTCTACGGAATTCAGACTTGAATGGAATTTTAATAGAGGTGGGATACAGCCATATAATGTCCGTTTTGATTTAAAGGCCCATAGTTATAACAATCCTTTCAGCCAAGGGTTATTATCAAAATTTAAATGTCCAAGCATGATCACGGCAATTTCTGAGAGAGGAACTTAGCTCCGCTTCGCTACGCAATTGGAATAATGGAATAGTGGAATGATGGGTTATGGGAAACTGAAAGAATGGGTCATTGGCAAAATCTTCTTTATAATTGGGTTAATAAATGATAAATGTATTTACAAAAAACAATATTCCAATATTCCATCATTCCATTATTCCAGAAATGCTCCGAATGTGGAAGCATTTGTAATGGTCTTATATTTCAATAAGTTGTAGAATTTCCGAGACGTTTTATTATGAATATAGGTTGTTTTGGAAAACTTCCAATATATGCCGATTTTATCAGGCACAACGCCAGTAGTCAGGAGGTTCGTGCCCTTGATCAGTGGTTTCAGGAAGGTATCCTCTGGTCTCAACATCAGTTGAATAAGGATTGGGATTCTGCCTTCATGGAAACACCCAATTACCAATTCTTATATCATCCGTTAAACTCAGACCGCGTCATAGTAGGGATATGGGCCCCAAATCAAGACAAAGGAGGCCGCAGATATCCCTTTTCGATCTTTGTCCTTGTAGATCGGTCACAATTCGATTCACATCTTCCCCTTGTGCCTACTATATTCTCCGAATTCCTGTCCCAGGCCGAGGAGATTATTCAAAAAGGGTGGGAGGACACAGACGTAAAGGGGCTCATCTCAAAGATTAATCAGATTAATTTGCCAGCCTATTCCTCCCTTGACGAATTCCAGCAAGGATATATTAACTATCTAAAGACCCAAACAAATCAAGGATTCTGGGAAGGGTTATTAGGTGATTTTCATGACAGAAAGAAATATATTATCTTACATACCCTTGTTGAGGTCCTCTCACCCTTAAGAAGCCAGTATTCACAACGACTTACATGGGGATTAAGGTTTCCACTTTCTTCAAGACCAGAGGATCATGTGCACGAGATTAGCCTTTGGCTAGATATCACCCTTTATCTCCTTGGAAATCTTTCTATAGTGCCTAACCTGTTCTGGAGTCAGGGATCAGTTAAAGCCGGTGCAGGTCTTTTTCTATATTTTCGAGAACCTCCTCCAAAAAGCTATATCCATTTACTTTGTCCTGATGTAGAGGACGACTCTTTATGTGACCTTGCCCGGAGCAGAATGAAGTTAACCGATCCCATCATCCAGAGATATAAATCGCTCTTAGATACCCCTGATATCTCTTTACAGGATCTTCTCTCTTCCTACATTTAACTCCGACATAAGAAGAGCATTTTTAAGAAGCCCAAAACGTGCACATTCTCAGGCGGTTACAGGGTAGTGGCATGTTTCGATCACATTTTTTAAAAAACTTCTTGACTTCAAAAATAAAATGGGCTATTATCTCTCACGGCTTACAAATTTATTTACCGTGGCAGAAAAATTACTGTAGACTTTTCGAGCTTGAAGTATAAAAATTTTGAACTTACTTTTATCTAACTCTTTTAAAACCTTATAGGCTATTAAAAAGATGAATGAGAGATGGTTCAGCAGGTCTTTGAGTTTTGTCTTGTTCTGGGTTGTTCTGACTTCTTCAACCTGGGGTGGGCAGGTAGTCACCAAAGATACAAGGTTGTGGGCCAAGGAGGTTTTAAAAGAAGAAAAGGCCCTTCAAGCCAAGGAGGGGCGGAATACCCTGGCTGTCCTCTATTTTCAAAACAGGACAGGACAGTCAGCATTAGATCCCTTTCAGAAAGGCTTAACCCTTATGCTTATTACCGACCTTTCCACTGTAAGAGGCATTCAGATAGTGGAGAGGGTTAGGCTTCAGGCGCTGATAGAAGAAATGGATATTGGAGTATATGGATTGATTGAACCTGATACTGCTCCTCAGGTAGGGAAGTTATTCGGAGCTCAATGGTTAGTAGGAGGAGATATCTTAGAAGGCCAACCGACTCAACTCCAGATACAGTCTAACCTTCTGGATGTGCCAGTCCAAAAGACAATTGGGCAATCCATGGCAAAAGGCAATCTATCAGATCTATTTCGCATGGAAAAGGAGATTCTTTTTGATATCATTAAACTCTTAAACAT
>JACRGW010000126.1 GCA_016212195.1 Nitrospirota bacterium | reverse complement strand
TCATGCCTGCTTTCTTGTTTTTTCTGTTCCATTATTATTATACAAATAACATATTCATTTATAATTGTCAATACAATTTATCATCTATTTATACAAATAGCAAGATTATTAAGACCTGCAGGGTAGAAATGAGATTGCCACGCCTTGATAGATTGAGGCTCGCTATGACAGGTAAACGGATAAAAGGGGTATTCTTAAGCTTAGCGAAGAAAAGGGTTTTCTATTTTTAACCCATCAATAGTCTGACCGTCTGGTAAGTCTTCCGATAACAGCAAAGAGGCATTGCCTTTTATTGCAGCCTCTATGATCAAAGAATCCCAGAATGAGTATTTATGCTGTTTATAGATATCTATCGCTTCTAAAATACTCTTACCATCATTGACCACAACATCCCATGTTAAAAGAACACTGATTACTTCCTTAGCTGATCTTATAGATAATGGCTGAGGGATCTTCTTTGTCACTATTGAAAAAAATTCCTGCAATACCTGGGTGCTGAGAATACCGAGTCCTGAATCCCATAAATTCTCCATAATCTCTGAGGCTATTTTATGTTTTTCTCCTGCAGAAACATCATGGGCGTAAACCAGAACATTAGTGTCCAAAAAGACTTTATCTTCTTTCATGTAACTCTTCTCTTGAAATCGTTATACGTCCTTTTGTCCCAAGGTCAAACCCTTTTCTAAGTATTTTCAAATGCCTTTCTTTTGCCCTATTATAATCCGCTGCCTCCCTCATTTTTTCTTCAAGGGATTCTCTCATAAGCTCACTCAAAGATTTCTCTTTCTTTGCCGCCAATACCTTAGCCTTTTTTAATAATGCCTTTGGCAAGGAAAGGGTAATATTCTGTCTTTCCATTCGATATACCTCCTTATAATAAATACTGATTTATGTATATCACATATTTTCGTGTTTGTCAATTTTCCCAAAAAAGTGGTTGACAGGAATTTAAAAATTCTGATATAGTTTGATTCTACCATGATTCAGGAAGCGAAAAAGATATGGATGGATGGGAAGATGGTTGGCTGGAAGGATGCCAATGTCCATGTCCTTACCCACACCCTCCATTACGGCCTCGGAGTCTTTGAGGGAATCAGATGCTACAGAGGCGTTAAAGGGTCTGCCATATTCAGGTTAAAGGAACATGTAGACAGGCTCTTTACAGGTGCACATATATGCCAGATAGATATTCCCTTCTCCAGGGAGGAGATCATCAGAGCAATAATAGATACTATAAAGGTGAATGGTCTCGAGGAATGTTATATCAGGCCTCTGGTCTATCTCGGCTATGGTGCCATGGGCATTTTTTCCAGGGATAATCCAGTAAGAGTCTCAATTGCAACATGGCCCTGGGGCGCATACTTAGGGGATGAGGGTCTTAAGAACGGTATAAGGGTAAAGGTCTCCTCTTACACCAGACACCATGTGAATATATCCATGACCAAGGCAAAGGTCTGCGGTAATTATGTCAATTCCCAGCTTGCAAAGAGGGAGGTGATAGCCTCAGGTTTCGATGAGGCATTACTTCTTGACACCGAGGGTTACATCTCTGAGGGGAGTGGGGAAAATATCTTTACTGTAAGAAATGGTATAGTAAAAACTACACCCCTTACCTCCATCCTTGAGGGGATAACAAGGGACAGTGTTATCAGGATAGCCGGAGATGAAGGGATTAAGGTGGTGGAAGAGAGATTCACAAGGGATGAGTTATATATCTCTGATGAGGCTTTTTTTACAGGTACTGCTGCCGAGATTACTCCAATAAAGGAAGTGGATCACAGGATGATTGGTCCGGGAAAACCTGGTCCTGTGACAAAGAGACTTCAGTCTATATTCTTTGATATTGTGAATGGAAAGATTGACCGTTATTCCCAGTGGTTAACATATCTTTAGAGCCGAAGTGGTGGAACTGGTAGACACGCACGTTTGAGGGGCGTTTGGGGAAACCTATGGGGGTTCGAGTCCCCCCTTCGGCACCATCCAACATAAAATAATACCTGTTGAAAGTTTATGAAAATCGTGTAAAATATAGATAGTGAGCCTTGATTAATAAGGCTACAGAAATATCTCTTTAAGGAGGTGGAACCATGGCAAAAGCAAAGAAGGCAAAACAGGTTAGCTTTACCCTGCAAAACAGGGCGGGTCTGCTTTCAGAGATTACCACTGCTCTTGCGGGAGCGAAGGTAAATATCAAGGCCATATGTGCCTATGAATGGGAAGAGAAGGCGGTCTTTATGCTCTCAACAGATAGCCCCGCAAAGACGAAACGTGTCATTGCACCTTTAGGCATTGAGATTAAAGAGGAAGAGGTAGTAACAGTGGAGATGTCAAACAAGGTGGGAGAACTCCAGAAGGTTGCAAAGAGGGTTGGCGATGCAGGGATGAATATAAACTATATTTTCGGTACGACCTCTGCCGGCAAGTCCTCGATCTGTATCCTGAAAACAGAGGATGATAAAAGGGCGATAGGGTTGATAAACAAAAAATAGGTACTGGCTGAACAGGTAAGCGTAATGCTTGCCTGCGGGCTGGATTTCATAGATATCTACTCTTGAAGATCTAAGAGAGGTATCTGATTTTTTGTTTTTTCCTTCCTTGAGACAAGAACCTCTTGGATACCTATATCCTTAAGGGTATCCACAGAGTTCTGAGTAATTACATTTCTGTAAAAATCCTTGAAAATCAAATGATAAGTAGTTAAAATCCTTAAAAGGAGATTCATTTTAAAGTTATCATTTAGCATTGCAAATTATAAATGTTAATTGATAATTTTGCATTGAGAGGGTGATTTAGTTGGATAGAGAGGGAAAGGTCTATATAGTTGGTGCAGGACCTGGAGACCCAAAACTCCTCACACTGAAAGGGAAGGACTGTCTCGAGATGGCAGATGTTGTTATTTATGACTACCTTGCGAATGAAATGCTCCTCTCCCATGTCAGGGTATCTGCAGAAAAGATATATGTTGGAAAGAAGGCAAGAGAGAGGGTATACTCCCAGGAAGGGATAAATGAACTTATGATTTCAAGGGCAAGGGAAGGCAAGATAGTTACGCGTCTTAAAGGGGGAGACCCCTTTGTATTCGGAAGGGGTGGAGAGGAGGCAGAAGAGCTTGCGAAGGCAGGAATCCCATTTGAGATCGTTCCTGGTGTAACATCTGCTATTGCTGCACCTGCCTATGCAGGTATTCCTCTTACACACAGGGATTATACATCTACTGTAGCATTTATTACGGGTCAGGAAGACCCTACAAGGGAATCAAAGATTGCCTGGGACAGGATTACGACAGCAGCAGGGACACTGGTCTTTTTCATGGGTTCACAGAATCTTTCGTACATCATAAATAAACTTATAGAGAACGGGAGGAATCAAAGGACTCCCATCGCTCTTATAAGGTGGGGGACAAGGGCGGACCAAAAAACTATTGTGGGGAACTTAGGGGATATTATTAACAAGGCAGAAGAAGGAGGGTTCGGTCCGCCAGGAATTGTAGTTGTTGGTGATGTCGTCAAATTAAGGGGGAGGTTAAGCTGGTTTGAGAAGAGGCCCCTCTTCGGAAGAAGAATAATTGTCACAAGGCCAAAGGGACAGTCAAGGGAGTTCTCAGAGACCCTTCAGCTTTACGGAGCAGAGGTAATAGAGTTTCCTACTATAGAAATCGTTCCCCCGAAAAGCTGGAGAGATATGGACAGGGCGATATCGGATATAGAGGGTTATGACTGGATAATTTTTACAAGTATGAATGGTGTCAGGCCGTTCTTCGAGAGACTCAAAGTAAACAAGAAAGATATAAGGGATATGAAAGGAATTAAGATCTGCGCCATAGGGCCAAAGACAGCGAAGGAGATTGAGAGATACGGGCTTAACCTCTATGTTATTCCTGATGAATACAGGGCTGAATCGATTATTGATACAATTGGGAAAGAGGATCTTAAAGGTAAAAGAGTGCTCATCCCGAGGGCAGAGATAGCGAGAGAAGTCCTTCCTGACGAATTAAGGAGGATCGGTGCAGAGGTTGATGTTGTACCGGCCTACAGGACAATGATGCCTGAAGCCGATCTTTACTGGACAAGGAAATATTTCATGGATAAGAAGGTTTCTGCCATAACCTTCACAAGTTCCTCAACTGTAAAAAATTTTTTAGAGATGTTTGGCAGGGAAGCAAAAGCACTTTTAGATGGAGTAATAGTCGCATGTATCGGACCCATAACAAGGAAGACCGCAGAAGAACTGGGTATTAAGACTGATATTATGCCGGAAGAATATATTACTTCAGCAATGGTAGATGCCCTGGTAGAGTATTTCAGTCAACCCCGTTAGAAAGTTATGCCCTTTCTAACGGGGTAAAGAAAAAAGGAGGGATTCATAGATGTTTTATCCAAGATACAGGCCGAGGCGGATGAGGGCGAATGAAAACCTCAGGAGGATGATCCGTGAGACGAGGCTCTCGGTAGATAACTTAATCTACCCAATGTTTGTGGTTGAAGGAAAGAATGTTAAAAAAGAAATATCCTCAATGCCGGGTATCCATAGGTTCTCAATAGATAATCTTATTAAAGAAGTGAAGGAAGTGAGGTCTCTCGGCATTCCGGCTATTATTTTATTCGGGATACCAGATCCTAAGAAAAAAGATGAGGTTGGCTCAGAGGCCTATAACCCTGATGGCATTGTCCAGAGGGCAATCAGGGCAATAAAGAAGGAAGTAAAAGATGTAGTTATTATTACAGATGTATGTATTGATGAGTTTACATCTCACGGCCACTGTGGTCTTGTGAAGGGTAAAGAGATATTGAATGATCCGACTCTCGAGCTTCTTGCAAAAATGGCCTTGACACATGCACAGGCAGGGGCTGATATGGTTGCCCCATCTGATATGATGGATGGCAGAGTTGGAGCTATAAGGGAGACCCTTAATAAAGAGGGTTTCGAAAATATCCCGATTATGTCCTATGCCGCGAAGTATGCCTCGGCATACTACGGCCCCTTCCGTGAGGCCTGTGACTCTGCTCCAAGGTTTGGGGATAGGCGTTCTTACCAGATGGATCCGCCCAATGCGATTGAAGCACTCAGGGAGGCAAGGCTCGACATCGAGGAAGGTGCGGATATAATTATGGTAAAGCCTGCTCTGGCTTATCTCGATATTATAGCCCTTATGAAAAATGAGTTTGATATGCCTATCGCAGCTTATAATGTGAG
>JACRGW010000124.1 GCA_016212195.1 Nitrospirota bacterium | reverse complement strand
AGATATTAAGATACCAGATATTGACGGATTGAGCCTTCTTAATTCCTTTACCAAGGATTTACATCCTTCTACCGTTATAATGATGACCGCCTACGGTTCGATTAATTCCGCAGTAGAGGCGATGAAGAAGGGTGCCTTTGATTACCTTACAAAGCCCCTCGAAAAAGATGAACTGCTTATAATAGTAAAAAGGGCCTTTGAAAAGATAAACCTCGAGAAAGAGAACAGGATACTTAGGCAGGAACTCGAAGAGAAATTCAGGATTGATGGCATTGTAGGTAGCCATGGGAGTATGCAGGAGATATTTAAACTTATTAAAAAGGTCTCTAACAGCAACTCTACTGTTCTCATATATGGTGAAAGCGGTACAGGAAAGGAGCTCATTGCGAGGGCTATACATTACAACAGTCCAAGAAGGAAAAGACCTTTTATGGCGATAAACTGTGCCTCTATCCCTGAGACCCTTCTTGATAGTGAACTCTTTGGTTTCGAGGCAGGCGCCTTTACAGGCGCAATAGGAAGGAAGATAGGACTTTTCGAAGCATCTAATGGCAGCACACTTTTTCTTGATGAGATCGGGGATTTAAGCCCTGATATGCAGGCTAAGATCCTGAGGGCATTACAGGAAAGGGAGATAAGGAGACTCGGAAGCAGGGAGAATATAAAGGTGGATGTGAGGATTATATCTGCAACAAATAAAGACCTCGAAAAAGAGATGAAGATGGGGAGATTCCGTGAAGACCTCTTTTACCGCCTTCAGGTAATCGCTATAATGATTCCCCCTCTAAGAGAGAGGTATACAGACATACCCGAACTTATAACCCATTTTATAGAGAAAAATAACAGGCTACTCAGCAAGGATATAAAAGGCATATCCGAAGAGGCACTCAGGATTTTGCTGGCCTACCAATGGCCAGGCAATGTGAGACAGCTTGAATCTATCATTGAGAGGGCAGTACTTCTCACAGAAGGTAGATGGATTCTCCCTGAAGACCTCCCGGTGGAAGTGCGGAACCCTATAGTATCTTTGGGCATGCTTGATATAGAGATCCCCGATGAGGGAATATCATTGGAAGAATTGGAGAAGAGGTTGATACTTAAGGCTATGGAAAAAAGCGGGGGAGTGATTACAAAGGCTGCCAAACTTTTAGGTATTAGCTTCAGAACACTGCAGTACCGTCTCGAGAAATTCGATGTTAAGAAGGAGTCTTCCAGTATACCAAATGGTATAAGGAATATACCAAAAGGTTAAGAATTCTACCGCAGGTATTTTTACAAATAATAATAACTCTTTTTAAAATAAGAGGATTTACCAAACTGTAGATTTGGCATATTAAGTGCATATTTATGTCAATTCTTTTTCGAAAGGAGGTGATTTCATGAAGAAACTTATAGCTATTGTAGTATCATTCTTATTTGTCCTTTCAGTAGCAGGACTTTCCTTAGCACAGGAGAAGAAGGCAGCTCCTGCAGCAGCTCCAAAGGCTGAGGAGAAGAAAGCAGAGCCTGCAAAGAAGGAGAAGGCAAAGGTTCTCACAGTAACCGGTGATGTTACTGCTGTTGATGCCGCAGCAAAGACAGTTACCATCAAGGGTAAAGATAAGGATGTTACCCTCAATACATCCGGTATAAAAGACCTTAAAGTAAAGGTTGGCGACAAAGTAACTGCCAAATACTCAGAGAAAGATGGCAAGAATGTCGCCAAGTCAATAAAGGCTGCTGCTGCAAAGAAGGAAGAGAAGAAGGCTGAGCCAAAGAAAGAAGAGAAGAAAGCAGAACCGAAGAAAGAGGAAAAGAAACCAGCAGAGCCGGCAAAGAAATAACTCAATATTGGGTTATAGAAAATTAAAGGGTGGTCATAATTGGCCACCCTTTATTATTTTCTGACTTTCCACATTCGTCATTCTGAGTCCCGATGAAAATCGGGGGGAAGAATCCCCTCTTTTATAGTCAAGTTAAAGTATAATTATTAAGATATGGCGAAAACAAACCTCAAGGACATGTCAAAAGGGGAGTTGGAATCCTTTGTCCATAAATCAAGTCTTCCTCCATATAGAACAGGACAACTCATCCACTGGATATATGAAAAATATGTAAGATCAATAGATGAGATTACAGAATTCTCAAAGGACCTCCGGAAAAGGCTGTCCGAAAAAGCCTATATCAGTAATCTTGAACTACTGAAAAGACAATCATCAAAGGACGGAACAGAAAAGTACCTCTTCCGTCTTGAGGATGGCGAGACTATCGAAAGTGTCCTTATTCCCGATGCCGACCGCCTGACCCTCTGCATATCTTCACAGGCTGGCTGTGCCATGGGTTGTAAGTTCTGTCTTACAGGGGAGATTGGACTGAAAAGGAACCTTAAGGTATATGAGATTGTTGACCAGATAATCTCAGTAACAAGAGTCTTGAGTCTTGAGTCTATAGTCATGAGTCCGAGAGAGAAAAGAGTGACCAACATCGTCTTTATGGGCATGGGTGAGCCGCTGGAAAATTTCGATGAGGTCGTGGAGTCATTATGGAGGATGGTAGAATTTATGGGAATCTCAAAAAGAAGGATAACGCTTTCTACTGCAGGGATTGTTCCAAAGATCCTCGAACTTGCAGGCAGGTCACCACATGTGAACCTTGCAATATCCCTCAATGCAACCGCAGATGAGGTTAGAAACAAGCTGATGCCTTTAAATAAAAAATACCCAATAAAGAGCCTTCTCGATGCGTGCAGGAGATTTCCGCTCAAGCCGAGAAGAAAGATCACCTTTGAATATGTGGTGCTTGATGGGATTAATGACACAATGGATGACGCAGGAAGGTTGATAAGGCTTCTTAAAGGAATCAGGTGTAAAGTAAACCTCATCCCCTTTAATCCCTACGAAGGAAGCAAGTTCAAACGACCATCAGATGAGAAGGTACTGAAGTTTCAGAATATCTTACTTGCAGGGAATATAACCGCACTTATAAGGAAAAGCAAAGGAGAAGATATCCTCGCTGCATGCGGACAGATGAAGGCTGAATACATTTAGCTCTTACACAGGGAGATTATAGCAGATAAATCTACAATCTTAAATACTAACTTACTCTACCGTGCAACTGTAAGTTCAGGCAATTTAAACTCGATCTTCTTCCCCATAACCTCTGAGGCATCTAATACTTCGATACCTATTAGCTTTCCATCTTTGTCAAAGTCTGCATGGACTCCAGAGGTGACAGTAATTGTTTCT
>JACRGW010000121.1 GCA_016212195.1 Nitrospirota bacterium | reverse complement strand
TCCATGTCTGAGTGGATCTTGCCTGCTGCCTTCTCAGCAGAAGTTCCCTGAGGTATACTCCACGCCCTGACCTCTTCTCCAACAACCGTGAAGAATGTGATAAGTCCAAGGAGTTCATAACTCACCCTGATCAGACGGTCAAGGCTTGTGGCCTCTATACCGAGTTCCTTCAGAAAAACCATCCGTTCCTCTTCCGACAATGAAGCTATCTCTGCCTCTGCCTTTCCACTGATAAGTATAGCCTTTGCGCCCTCTTTACTGGCAAATTTAAATACCCCCTCGATCCACGGAGAAAGTTTCTTTAAGTCACTCTCCTCTCCGTTAGCTACATAAAGAACAGGTTTTGAACTTAGAAGAAAATAGTCTTTCATCCATTCATTCTCTTTGTCGGATATTATTAATGACCTTGCGACATTCCCTATGTTAAGATGATCCTTAAGTTTTCTAAGGAAACCCATTTCTGAGGCAGCCCTTTTATCGCCTGTCTTTGATGCCCTGTCTACTTTAACTAACCTCTTTTCTATTGTTTCAATATCGTCAAGGATCAGCTCTGTATTAACTATCTCTATGTCCCTTTCAGGGTTTATATCTCCAGGTATATGACCAACATCCGGTTCTTTGAAACACCGCACAATATGGATAATAGCATCTACCTCTCTTATATGACTAAGAAATTTGTTTCCCAAACCTTCACCTTGGCTTGCGCCTTTGACAAGACCGGCTATATCTATAAACTCAATTTTTGCAGGTGTGAGTTTTTTCGGACGATAAAGTTCGCCTAATTTTTTCAGGCGTGCATCAGGGACTTCAACAATACCAATATTCGGTTCTACAGTAGAGAAGGGGTATTTGGCTATCAGCGCCCCTGAATTGGTGAGTGCATTAAAGATTGTGGATTTTCCTACATTAGGAAGGCCTACTATACCGCAGGTTAAAGGCAATTATTTATACCCCCTCAGCCCTGCCCTCCCCTCTACGAGCCATGGCCGCAAGGGGAGAGGGAACTTTTTATCTCCCCTCCCTTGATGGGAGGGCTTTAAATTCACCCCCTCCTTTCATTCCTCCCCCCTCGAGGGGGAGGATAATAGGTGGGGGGCTGTTTTAGGAGGGAAGGGTGAAACTGGGATTTAGAATTTCTTGTGTTATACTTATTCATTGCTGCTGTTACTCCGCATTTAATTATTGTGACAGTTGCCTCAGCAGCCATATGTACTGCTCCGGTAGCTGAAGGTATTTCGGTTTTTTTGAAAGGTCTCAGGACATAACTTTCAGTCTCTTCCTTATCCTCCGGTTTTCCGATCCCTATCCTTAACCGTATAAAACGATCAGTCCCTATTGCATCTATAACTGATTTTATTCCCTTATGACCGCCTGAACCACCCTTTTGTCTTATCTTGATTTTACCTAACCCAAGGTCCATATCATCAGAAATAATTAAGAGGTCTGATGTCTCTGCCCTGAGGCTTTTAAGGATACTCTTTACTGCTTTGCCACTGAGGTTCATAAAGGTCTGTGGTTTTGCCAGAATTACCTTCTCACCTACAATAAGACCTTCACTCCAGATAGAATAGAACCCCTTCCTGTTCAGCTTTATTCCGCATTCTGAGGCAAGTTTATCAATTACCATGAAACCGAGGTTATGTCTGGTCTTTGAATAACTACGACCTGGATTGCCCAGGCCAATAATTACCTTCAATCATTGCCTCTCTGAGAGGGGTAGTTGTACTATTTTTCAGCCTTCTTTTCTGGCTTTTCTTCAACCTTTTCCTCAGTCTCTTTAGGCTTCTTTACGAGTTCTGGCTCTTTCATCTCTACAGGGGTGGCTGCTGCTGTGAGAATCTCCTCAAGTTTTCCCTCAGAGATAGGTGGAACAACAGATACAATAACCTCACCTGCATCGGCAAGAATCCTTAAATCCTTCCCGACTGTTATATCACTTACATGGATCGAATCCCCAACGTCAAGGGCTGATGCATCCACCTCTAACTTTTCAGGGATCATTGTCGGAAGCCCCTCAATATCCACCTCTCTCGTTATATGCTGGAGGATGCCACCTTTCTGTTTAACCCCTACAGGTTCTTTCCCTACGATAATTACAGGTACAGTCATACGAATCTTCTCTTTAAGGGAAATCTCGAAAAAATCTGCATGGAGGATCTCCCCATTTATAGGGTCGAGCTGATAGTCACGTATAATCGCAATTTTTTCAGAACCATCTCCGATCTGGATGTTTATGAGTGTCTGTTCACCTGATTCTGAAGACAGGACTTTTACTATCTCCTTATGGTCTACCATAAGAGGTGTAGATTTACCACCCTTATACATAACGGCAGGGATCTTTCCCATACGTCTGAGTTTCCTTGAATGACCTTTTCCTGAAATATCCCTTAGTTCTGCCTTAAGGTTCACCTTTTCCATATATCTCCTCCTTACCCCCTCTATCCCCCCTTAGTAAGGGGGGATAGAGGGGGGTTATACAAAGAGTGAGCTCACAGAACTCTCCTCATGAATCCTCTTAACTGCTTCACCCAGGAGGGGTGCGACAGAGAGGACGGTTAGTTTCTTACATTCCTCTTTCTTGTGGTCTAAGGATATGGTGTTTGTCACAATTACCTCACTTAAATTAGATTCATTAATCCTTTTTATTGCAGGTCCGGAAAGTACCGCATGTGTACAGGCTGCAAATACCTTCGTGGCACCCTTATTTTTGAGGGCAGAGACCGCCTGGGTTATAGTACCGGCTGTATCTATCATATCATCGAGAAGTAACGCCTCTTTCCCTTCTACATCACCAACAATGTTCATTGATTCTGCCACATTTGCTTCGACTCTCCTTTTATCAACAATAGCGATAGATGTATTGAGTCTCTTGGCAAATGCCCTTGCCCTCTCAACACCCCCTGCATCAGGTGAAACTACAACAAGTTTTGAAGATTCCCTTTTCCTGAGGTAATCGAGCAGTACAGGTGTTGCATAGAGATGATCAACTGGGATATTGAAAAATCCCTGTATCTGGGCTGCGTGGAGGTCCACAGTCAACAACCTGTCTGCACCTGCTGCAGATATAAGGTCTGCAACAAGTTTTGCTGTAATAGGGACTCGGGGTTGAACCTTTCTGTCCTGTCTCGCATAACCATAATAGGGGATTACAGCTGTAATCCTTCTGGCTGACGCCCTCTTTAAAGCATCAATCATTATGAGAAGTTCCATCAGATTATGGTTAACAGGGGCGCTTGTAGGCTGAAGTACGAAGACATCCATACCTCTCACATTCTCATTAATCTGTA
>JACRGW010000120.1 GCA_016212195.1 Nitrospirota bacterium | reverse complement strand
TTTTGATCAATGCCATCTTCTTGAGCTCATTTATAACCTTTATTGTATCTTCCATTTTTCCACTGTATCCAAAGGACAGATGACAAACTGGTGCTAACTAACTTCAAGCAAAATCAGGTTTTCGTAATACTCCTGAAAAAGCATGTCCTCTCGCCTGTGTGGCAGGCGCCTGAGCCGTGCTGTATCACTCTTACGAGTAAAGTGTCTTCGTCACAGTCATAGAATATCTCTTTGACCTCCTGGACATTCCCGGAGGTCTCTCCCTTCTTCCAGTATTCCTTTCTTGACCGCGACCAGAAATGCGTGAATCCTGAATCTATTGTCATCTCGAGGGCTTTCCTGTCCATATAGGCCATCATAAGAACCTCATTGTTATTGATATCCTGTATGATTGCAGGGATAAGGCCCTTTTCATCGAACTTCAAAATATCTACAATCTCTTTATCCACCCTCTTCAAAATTCTATCCCCCTCCTTGCTTTTACCCCTTTTTTGGAAGGATGTTTTATTAACTTCATCTCGGTTACATAGTCCGCCATCTCTATGATCTCCTCTGGAGCGCCTCTTCCGGTAAGGACGAGTTCCACATTCTTCGGTCTTTGCCTGATCAGATCCTGAACCTCACCTTTACTCAACCACCCATTCTTCATCACATTATTGATCTCATCGAGAATTACGAGGTCATAGTCACCTTTTATTATAATCTCCTTCGCAGCGGAAAAGTCTTTCTCTATCTGTTCCTTAAGTTTTTTCTCAACGAACCTTTCTTCAGGTACAAATATCGGGTGTTTTTCGTCTAAAAATCGGATTATCTTTGCACCCCTTGTAATAACCTTAATTAAAGCTGTCTCGCCTGTAAGGGGCGCGTTCCCCTTCAAGAATTGGAATATGAGGACCTTAAGTCCTCCTCCAAGTGCCCTTACGGCTAATCCAAAAGCGGCTGTTGTCTTACCTTTGCCATTACCTGTATAGATGTGAACTAATCCCCTCTCAAGTCTTCCCATAGCCCTTTAACCTAATTCCTCACAAGATTCCTTGTGTCATTCCCACGAAAGTGGGAATCCAACTTCTTTTGTCTTTCTGGATTCCTGCTGGAGTTTATCCCGTATCCCCAATCAAGTTGAGGACAGGCTTGATACGGGGCAGGAATGACAGACAGTCAGATAAATAGATTTCCTGTGATATATATCACTTCAACCTAATTTATGCAAGTTCAAAGCGATTAATCTACCTTAAGAAAGGCACACTTAAGATATTCTGTTTCAGGCACTGAAATTAAGACAGGGTGGTCCTTTGTCTGAGACCTCATCTCAATAAGCCTTACTTCCCTCCGTGCATCCTTAGCTGATAATCTTAGCATATCCAAGAATAATTCTCTGCTGATATGGTGAGAGCATGAAGATGTAGCAATAAGTCCTCCCCTGCTGAGTAATCTGAAAGCGTTCGAGTTTATCTCCCTGTATGCCCTGAGTGCCTCTTTTAACTTAGATTTACTTTTGACAAATGCTGGTGGGTCAAGGACTATGAAGTCATAGTGATTTCCACTTGATACCTCATCCCTCAGGAACTTAAAGACCTCACCCTTTATAAACTTGCATCTGTTCGATAACCTATTCAATTCAGCATTCCTCTTTGCCTGTGAGATGGCATAATCAGAGTTATCAATTCCTATTACATCCGCACCTCTGCTTGCCAAATGAAGAGCCCCTGCACCTGAATAACAGAAGAGGTCAAGTCCCCTCCCATCGCCTATAAGTCTGCTGAAGGCTATCCTGTTTTCTCTCTGATCAAGGAAAAAACCTGTCTTCTGCCCAGATAGCGGATCAACTTCAAAAAGGAGTAAGTCTTCTTTAATCAGAATGCATTCTTTAAGTTCACCTTTAATTATTCCTTTCTCTATCTCAAGTCCTTCAAGCAATCTGGCCTGGCTATCATTTCTGAGGACGATCAGAGATGGTGAGAATATCTCATCGAGAATCTCTATCACAATCTCTAACCACCTCTCCATCCCGAGGGTAAGAAACTGGATTGAAAGGGAATTGCCATACTTATCCACTATCAGTCCAGGCAGGCAATCACCTTCGCTATAGATTACACGGAAGGACTCCCTATCCTCCAGAAAGCGATTCCTGTATTCGATGGCCTGCAGTATTCTCTTCCTGAAAAAATCATGGTTTATTTCTTCCCGCTTTCGTGTGAGGATTCTTATTGCGATCAGGGAGTGTGGATTAATGTAGCCAATCCCGATGAAGTTATTCTTTCTGTCTCTCAGTTCTAAAAGTGATCCTGGTTCATACCTCTTTGGGCTCACTCTAAGTTCATTAGAGAAAACCCAGGGGTGACCTGACAGTATCCTTGCTGTACGATTCAAAAGGATAATTTCCATATCTATAAATAAAAATACGGGTTGAGAGATTGCAGCATTAGTTTAAAAGAAAGCCGCAACGGAATTTAAATGGAGCGGGCGACGGGTCTCGAACCCGCGACACCAAGCTTGGGAAGCTTGTACTCTACCAACTGAGCTACGCCCGCTTTCTACTTAGATAAAACTTAATAACCCTTTCTGTTTTACTGAATCTTCTCAACAGGATCTTCTACCATACCAATGGTCTTAGTAAGGCAAACTATCCTCTCCTGAATTAAAAAAATAACATACAAGGTAAGGGGTGTCAAGGAAAAGTAAGGATGAAGTACCAAAAGGAATATTACAACAAAAAAAATGGGGATTTTAAAACCCTTCTCTGGTTTTAATACCATCGAGCCTTTTGAGACCAGCCTCAAGGGCAATCTTCACTGCCTCTGAGTATTCCTTTTCTGTTATCCTCCTGTTAAGGGGAGGATTTTCAAAGGCCCTGTAACAGGGGTAATATTGGTCCATCACATTAAGATATGTATTCACAGATATCTCTTCAGCAAGGAACTTAACAACCTCTCTCGTCCCTGCCAGTCCTTCTGGAAGTACAAGGTGTCTTACAAGGAGACCCCTGAGTGCTATCCCCCTTTCATCAATTATGAGGTCTCCCACCTGTCTATGCATCTCCTTTATAGCTGCCCTGGCAACCTCAGGATAATTCTTTGCCTTCGAGTATTTAAGTGCTGGCTCGGGGTCAGAGTACTTAAAATCGGGCATGTATATATCGACGATACCGTCAAGAATTCTTAACGTCTCAACTGATTCGTATCCTCCACAGTTATATACCAAGGGAATTCTCAGGCCCTTCTCTATAGCAATCTCGAGGGCACAGAGGATCTGTGGCACCTGGTGTGTAGGTGTAACGAAGTTTATATTATGGCATCCGAGCTTCTGGAGGTAGAGCATAATATTAGAAAGTTCATCGAGAGATATCTCCTCCCCTTCTCCGATGTGGCTTATTGTGTAGTTCTGGCAGAAGATGCAGAGTAGATTACAGTTGGTCATAAAGATAGTACCCGACCCACGTCTTCCTACTAATGGTCTTTCTTCTCCAAAGTGTGGGTTATTGCTTGACACAAATGGCTTACTCCCAGTCTTACAAACCCCTTTCTCACCTTCAAGTCTGTTGACCCTGCAGTCCCTCGGGCATAATGTACATTCCTTAAGGATTTCGTAGGCATTCCTTACCCTTTCCTTGAATTCAGTCTTAGAAAGATTGAGGTAAGATGGTATCAGCTCAGTAGAGATCGCCATGGTTTTAATTTAATGAATGAACACTGTAAAGTCAAGGACACTACAAATTATAGAATCAAGTAATAATTCTGGTGAGCAATCGAAATTTTTGCTGAGTGGTTTATGTTATAATGATTAAAAAACTTCTATGAATAAAGGTCCTATCAATATAGTTGACTGGCACAGAGTAAATCATGTCCTCCTCGATATGGACGGCACCCTCCTTGACAGATACTTTGATGACTATTTCTGGGAACATCTCGTACCCGAAAAATATGCTGAAAAGAACAATATAACCTTCGGGAAGGCAAAGGAAGAACTCCTTAAGAGGTATAAGGCACATGAGGGGACATTGAACTGGACAGATCTGGACTTCTGGTCAGGTGAACTTGACCTCGATATACCTGCCCTCAAAGAACAGATAAAACACCTCATAGAGGTTCACCCCTATGTAGAAGAGTTTCTCTCGATGCTCAGAAGGTACAGGAAAAAGGTATCCCTTGTAACGAATGCCCATTATAAGAGCATAGATATAAAACTCAAAAAGACAGCCATAGGGGGATACTTCAATCATGTGATTTCCTCCTTTGATGTAGGTTTCCCCAAGGAGACCCAGGAATTCTGGAAGGAGGCAGAAAGGATACTCGAGTTTAATAGGGAAAGTACACTCCTTATCGATGATACCTTAGTTGTCCTTAAGACCGCAAAGGTATATGGCATAAAGTACCTGATCCTAAAGATAAGACCGAACTCAAGACTTAAACCTGATAGTGTTCAGCTACAGGAAGAGTTTACAGAGGTCGCGGATTTTAAGGACTTAACCCAGATGTAATTTAGACTATACCATCCTTATCGGATCTACATCTATATCTATCCTTATACCTAAAAACTTCCTCTCCTTTATAATCTCGTTCAGTCTCGATGCATAGTTATGAAGTGATACATGACTCTTCCCCTTAAGGATCAGGTGCCATCTGTACATTCCCTTCAGTTTGTAAATGTGTGCGGGAGCCGGTCCGAGAACCTCCAGACTCCTAACTCCTAACTCATAACTCATAACTCTATTTATTATCCCTTTTAGATCAGGGATTATTTTCACCAGTCCTTCTTCGTTATCACACTTTATAATAATTCTTATGATACGGTAAAAAGGTGGATAACTCAGTTCCTTTCTTAATCTTATCTCTTCCCTGTAGAAACCATAGTAGTTGTTAGCCTTAATATATCTGAGGCTGTAATGATCCGGATTATGGGTCTGTATTATTAACTCTCCAGGTGTTTCCCCGGTTCCAACCCTCTCTGCAAGCTGGGTCATAAGCTGGAAGGTTCTCTCACCGGATCGGAAATCAGGGATATGAAGGCCTCCATCTGCCCATACCGCACCTGCAAGGGTAACAGAAGGAAAGTCGTCTCCCTTTGCAATTATCTGAGTACCGAGGATGATGTCTGCATCCCGATTTGTTATCCCCTCTTCTTGAAAGGTCTCTCGTGATACCTTATAAAGATTCGTTTTTCTCTTTGTTGTATCCCTGTCTATTCTTAATATGCTGGCTTCTGGGTAGGATTTAGTGATCTCCTCCTCAGCGCGCTCTGTACCAACACCGATATATCCAATATTTATCCCTCCGCAATCCGGACATATTGTGGGTGGGGATGTTTTATAGTTACAGTAATGACACTTAAGAACAGGATTTACCGATTCCCTATTCGTCACCCTATGATAGGTGAGTGTTATACTGCAATCCGGGCATCCTGGACTGTAGCCGCATTCCCTGCAGAGGATAAAGGGAGAATAGCCTCTTCTGTTAATCAGGAGGAGGACCTTTTCTCCTCTTACTAATCTATCGGATATCCCTTCTCTTAATCTGTCAGAGATTATCTTCTTTTTCTCTTTGCTTATGTCTATAAGGGATATGGTGGGGAAGGGTCTTCTATCGATTCTTTCAGGTAGAGAGAGGTAATGGTATCTACCCTTCTTCGCATTATAAAATGATTCTACCGATGGGGTAGAAGAGCCGAGTATCACATTTGCCCCCTCGATCTTCCCCCTCATAATTGCTACATCTCTGGCATTAAATCTTAACCCTTCCTCCTGTTTATATG
>JACRGW010000123.1 GCA_016212195.1 Nitrospirota bacterium | reverse complement strand
TCTTTGCCAGATAACCAGTCAAGCCATTAGAGACACTTATGCAATTTCACTTGACGATAAAGACTTTGGAACAGGAAGTCTAAAACAGATAAGTAATGTGAGACCTAACCGCATATTTACAGCAGATAGCCATATTGTCCTATATAAAGTCGGTAATCTTAAGATGGAAAAACTCTCTGCTAATTGCGGAAAAACAGGCTTATCTGATGACTACTCCCCTGAAACTTTTCCTGTGGATTTCGCAGGGGCCATGTTTTTTCAAGAGTTTTAAATGTTCCTTTGTGGCATAGCCTTTATGGATGTGGAATTTATACTCAGGATAGATCCTATGATATTCCATCATGAGCCTGTCCCTTGTTACCTTAGCTACTATGGAGGCAGCAGCAACGGAGGCGCTTCTACTGTCGCCTTTTATGAGAGATTTCTGCGGGATATTAACAGGTATGTGAAGGGCATCGGTAAGTAAAAAATCCGGTTCGGTATTAAGGGAGATGATAGCTATCTCGGCTGCCTTTATAGTAGCCATCAGGATATCAGTTTCATCTATCTCCTTCGCATCAATAATACCTATACCGACACCGAGGGCAGTCTTTGTGATTTCTAAAAACAGGTCTTCCCGTTTTTCCTCAGAGAGCCTCTTTGAATCATCGAGACCTTTAAGGAAAATCCCTCTGGACAGTGTTACTGCAGCAGCTACAACAGGTCCTGCCAGAGGTCCTCTTCCTGCCTCATCTACTCCGGCAATTCTGTTGTAGCCTCCTCGGTATATCTCCTCTTCATAGAGAAAGATATCCTCAGTTCTACCCTCTGGAAAGATCGAGAGCTGTCTCTTTGGCATGGATTGTTAGCTGTCATTCTGAACTTGTTTCAGAATCTCTAAAGCATGTCCTGAGATTTGCAAAGGAACGAGACCCTGAATCGAGTTCAGGGTGACAAATTGTAATCATTTATTCTTTGCTGGTTTCTATTTTCTCCTTGATCCTTGCTGATTTTCCTTTCTTTCCTCTGAGGTAGTAAAGCTTTGCCCTCCTCACATCGCCTTTCTTTACTACTTCGATCTTATCAATCATGGGTGAATGGAGAGGGAATATCCTTTCGACACCAATTCCGAAAGAGACTTTCCTTACTGTAAAAGTCTCACGGCTTCCACCACCCTTCCTTCCGATTACCGTTCCCTCAAAGACCTGAATCCTCTCTTTATCACCTTCAACAATCTTGAGATTGACTTTCACAGTGTCTCCAATACCGAAGGAAGGGATTTCCCTTTTCTGGGATTCTTCAATTAGACGTATTGCGTTCATATCTTACCTCCAGAAGGTTAAAGATTCTCACATCGTTTGTTTAATCTCTTCTAAAAGTTTTTTGTCCTCCTCAGAAAGATTGGCCCTTTCAAGAAGATCAGGCCTCTTCTCTAATGTCCTCCGAAGTGATTCCCTTCGCCTCCAGATCCGTACCTCTTCATGGTTACCTGAAAGCAGAACTTCAGGTACTTTCATTCCCCTGAACTCTGATGGTCTTGTATAGTGAGGGAAATCGAGAAGCCCTTCTGAAAAGGAATCTTCCAGGGCTGACCTTTCATCTCCAAGTACTCCGGGAATGAGCCGTACAGAGGCCTCTATAACTATCATTGCTGCCAGTTCTCCGCCTGTAAGGACATAATCCCCCAATGATAATTCCTCATCTACTATCGCCCTTACCCTTTCATCAATCCCTTCGTAGTGACCGCAGATAAAGGTAAGGCGACGGGATTCTTTAGAAAGCCTTTCCGCAATTTTCTGTTTAAAGGTTTTCCCCTGAGGAGAGAGAAATATGATCAACCTCTCCTCCTCAATCTTTTTCAGACTGTCTATTGCCCTGAAGATTGGCTCGGGCTTGAGGACCATGCCAGCACCACCGCCATAAGGGTAATCATCAACGACATGATGCCTGTCTTCAGTAAAGTCCCTTATATTATAAACCTTGATGTCAAGAATGCCCTTATCTATCGCTCTCTTGAGGATACTTTCAGAAAGGATGGTCTTTATTACCTTAGGAAATAGCGTAAGGACATCGCAACGCAATTAATCTAACAATCCTTCCATCGGATGTATTACCATCCTTTTCTTTTTTATGTCTATTTCCTTAATAACTTCCCTTATTGCAGGAATACCTTATTCTAGGATCTCGAGGACACATCGTTTTCCCAATTTTGTGCCAGCCGCATTAAGGATAGTCCTCATAGCCCTCGCGGTTCTACCCTGTTTGCCGATTACTTTTCCCAAGTCACTCGTGGATACCCTTAGTTCAAAGACTGTGGTCTTTTCTCCACCTACCTCATTTACCGCTACTTCTTCTGGTTTATCCACCAGAGCCTTTGCCATATATTCGATTAACTCTTTCATCAGAATCCACCTCCTTATTAGGTCGTAGACCTTCGATTTCAGGAGGCCCTCTTGCGGGTCTCCTCAGGTTGTGAGATCACCCCAGCTTTTATCAAGAGATTCTTGACAGTATCTGATGGCTGAGCACCTTTTCTCAGCCAGCTCAATGCTTTCTCAGCATCTATCTTTATCTCTGAAGGGTCCTTTAATGGATTATATGTACCGAGGATCTCAAGAAATCTACCATCCCTCGGCATACGTGAATTAGCTACTACTACACGGTAGAAAGGCTTCTTTTTGGCACCCATCCTTGTTAATCTGATTCTTACTGCCACTTCATCACCTCCCTCGCAATATTCAGGCCTCCCTTCCCGCTGAAGGCCTTCATCATCTTCTTTACCTGGATGAATTGTTTTAATACCCTGTTGACATCAGTAACCATTGTACCACTGCCAAGGGCTATCCTCTTCCTTCTATTTCCATTTATTATAGCATAATTTCCCCTTTCCTTTTTAGTCATAGAATCAATAATTGCTTCAACCTTTATCAGTTCCCTGTCGTCGATATTAATCTCGGATCTAAATTTCCCCAATCCAGGAATGAGATCGAGAATCTGACTTAAGGGCCCCATCTTCTTCATCTGTTTGAGTTGTCCCCTGAAATCTTCAAGGGTGAATGAATCTGTCCTGAGTTTTTTCTCAAGTCTTAGGGCCTCTTCCTTTTCTATTGAGGCCTCGGCCTTCTCTATAATAGATAAGACATCCCCCATGCCGAGTATCCTTGATGCCATCCTGTCAGGATGGAAGGGTTCTAAGAGGTCAAGTTTCTCTCCAACACCTATCATCTTTATTGGCTTCCCTGTTACAGCCATCATAGAGATTGCTGCACCACCCCTTGCATCGCCATCCATCTTTGTGAGGATTATTCCTGTAAGGTTAAGGGCTTCATCAAACCTCTGGGCAATATTGACAGCATCCTGGCCTGTCATTGCATCTGCTACTAAAAGTATCTCCTGAGGGAGGATCTTTTCCCTGACCATTTTTAATTCATTCATGAGCGCATCATCTATATGGAGCCTTCCTGCAGTATCGATAATGACAGGTTCGAAACCTTCCCTTTTCGCCTTGTGGGTAGCGTCCTCACAGACCCTGATGGGGTTATCACCCTCCTTTGTACCATAGAAATTGACTCCTGTCTGGGAACTCAATGATGACAACTGCTCTATTGCAGCAGGTCTCTGGGTGTCGGCAGCTACAAGCAGGGGCTGTCTCCCTTCCTTCTTGAACAGATTAGCAAGTTTCCCTGCTGTTGTGGTCTTTCCCGATCCCTGTAACCCTACAAGCATAAGAACAGTGGGGGGGTTAGGGGAGAGATGTGTCTTTTTATAACTTCCTCCCATAAGACTGGTAAGTTCTTCATGGACTACCTTGATTACCTGTTGACCTGGAGTAAGGCTCTGAAGTATCTCCTGTCCAATCGCTCTTCCCTTTATTTTCTCTACAAGATCTTTGACAACCTTGAAGTTAACATCTGCCTCAAGAAGGGCCAATCTTATTTCCTTAAGGGCAGAGAGAACGTCTTCTTCTTTAAGGATACCTCTTCCCCTGAGTTTCCTGAAAATCCCTTCTAATTTATTCGTAAGTCCTTCAAACATTAAAACGCCTTATCGATAAGTTGGCATAAAAATATAATCCCCCCTCACCCCCCTTTAGCAAAGGGGGGATGGGGGGATTTTGAAAAAGATAATATTAAATGTTACCCTTTCTTGTCAAGCCTTCTCCTGACCTTTCTGATGGTCTCTTTGTAATCCTTTGTCTCGAATATAGCTGAACCCATAACGAGGATATCTGCTCCGGCTGATGCTACTTTATGGGCATTATCAACTTTTACCCCTCCATCGACCTCGATAGATACTTTATAACCGCACTTATCGATCATTTCCCTTAATCTCTTTATCTTAGGGATTATCTGGGGTATAAAGTCCTGTCCACTCCAACCTGGGTTTACTGACATAAGGAGTACCATATCGAGGTCTTCGAGAATATGTTCAAGAGTTGTGAGTGGTGTGGCAGGATTCAGGGAGACACCAATCTCTATTCCCATCCTCTTTACAGTATGGATTATCCTGTGGAGGTGAGGACAGGTCTCAACATGGACGGTTAATATATTTGCCCCAGCCTTTCCGAATTCGTCTATATATTTCTCAGGATTAGAGATCATAAGGTGGACATCGAGGGGAAGGTTTGTAACTTTCCTTAGGGCCTTAACAATAAAGGGACCAACGGTTATATTAGGGACAAAATGACCATCCATTACATCTATGTGTATGAGGTCAGCCCCGGCTGATTGAACCTTTTTTACCTCTTCTCCAAGACGACTAAAATCTGCTGAAAGGATCGAAGGTGCTATTTTTATCATCTTTATTTCTCCACGACTGTTAGTTCTAATCTATCCCCTTTCTTTATAGGGAATCCTGCTTTCGGTTTTTGACCGAGGATGCGTCCTGCTTCTTCACCCTTAGATAACACAATCGAAATCTCTATCTCCATCTGCTCCAATATAGCAGACCCTTCATTAAGCATCTTCCCAATAAGGGAAGGTGTCTTATACCAGGTCTCCTGAGGACCAGAACTTACCAGGAGGTTGATCTTTTCTCTTCTATCAATGACAGATCCGGGTGGAGGGTTCTGGGCTATAACAACGTCCTTAACTATGGATGCTGAATTAACCCTTGCAATATTGCCAATGGTTAAACCGTTTTCCCTTATAGTCTTCTCTGCCATTCTTAATGGTTCCATTTCCAACCTCGGAACTGTAACCTCCTGTTGACCTCTGCTCACGATAACCGCGACGCTCCTTCCTTCCTTTATAACAGAGTCTGGATGGGGCTTCTGGGATATGATGAAATCCTTGGGTACATTAGGATGGAATTCTTCTCCTTCTATGCTGAACTTTAACTTAGCGTCCTTGAGGATTCCTCCTGCTTCGACTATCTGTTTATTCCTTATGTCCGGGACAGAGACAGTCTTGCCTTTTGTGAGGAACTCCATCGTTAAAAGTGTGGTTGCTATGGTGATTACAAGAAAAACGCTGGAATAGAAGAATAATTTAAAAAAGAATCTGATATCCATAATCAGATCCTCCCAATCTTTGCAGCAAAGAACCCATCAGTGCTATGGATGTGAGGATAGACCCTTAAAAGACCTTTGTTCAGAACCCCTTCGGGGAGACTGGATGAAGGGTCATCGAGATAAAAATCTTGATTCTCTTTAAGGAAAGTTTCTATCACCTCTTCCCCCTCTTCAGGCTCTGTTGAACATGTGCAATAGACCAGCTTGCCTCCAGGTTTAAGGAGTGAAGAAACACTGTTAAGTATTGCTGACTGAATCCTCTTAAATTCCTTTATTATCCCTTCCTTCTTTCTCCATTTCCCTTCAGGGTGACGTCTGAGGACACCTAGGGCTGAGCACGGGACATCAATGAGGATCCTGTCAAATGTACCGAGATAACCGAGGTTCTGTGTAGCATCTGCTTTCAAAATCTTTATTATCTTTATACCAAGCCTCTCTATATTTTCTCTGAGAAACCGAATCCTTTTATCATCTATATCAAGGGCTACTATCTCTCCATTATTCTCCATGATTTCCGCTATATGTGTTGCCTTTCCCCCTAATCCCGCACAGGCATCGAGGACCCTTTCGCCCTTTCTGGGATCGAGCATAGGGGCTATAAGTTGTGCACCTTCATCCTGGACCTGGAACCATCCTTTTTTATACGCCTGGAGTTCAGTAATATGAGGAAATCCCTTTATCCTTATACCATAATATGAGAGGTGAGTCGCCTCGGCATTTTCAACATCTTCCCTGAGTGCATATAGAAGTTCTTCCCTGCTTATCAGGAGAGTATTGGTCCGCAATATCAGGGGAGGGATTTCATTATTTGCCTTACAAAGAGATACAGTCTCATTGATACCGAAACGTTCGACCCATCTCTTCACAAGCCATTCCGGATGGGAGTAAAGGACAGATATATGCAGTACTGGGTCATCTTCTATAGACGGATATCTTATCTCTTCCTTTTTCCTGATGATATTCCTGAGTACAGCATTCACAAGGCCTGCAACCCCTGTATGACCATAGACCTTTGTCCGCAGGATCCTGTGGACAAGCTCAACTGATTCATTTACAGCAGCCCACTCGGGAATCCTGTCAAGAAAAAGAATTTGATAAACACCCATCCTCAGATTATTTCTTATCCAGGGGTCTATTGTTTTTATATCCCTCTCTGCCAGGGTCTCAATTATCCAGTCAAGCCTCCTCCTGTGTCTGAGAACACCATATACGATCTCCATGATAAGGGATTTATCTTCAGGATTGAGTGGATTTTCGAAAGCCTCATCCAAAGCATTTTTAGCAAACTTACCTTCGATATCAATCCCATAGAGCGCTTCGAGGGCTAAGTGCCTTGCGGTCTTAGATTTTAAGAGCGTGGTCATACAGGGACTGTAACATACCTATAGTTAAAAAATCAATCTGGTGGGATACTTCAATAGAAATTATAATGTTTATTAAAATTATACAGATAATTGAAAAGAATTTCCATTTGTGTTAAAGTTAAACCATGAAAGCAGACTGGAAGAAGAGGATAGAGATTAATCCTGATGTTATGAGCGGAAAGCCTGTGATTAAAAACACGCGTGTCCCTGTTGAGGTCATCGTAGGTGGATTAGCTGGCGGAATGACGGCAGAAGAAGTATGCAAGGAATACAGGATTAAACCCGATGATGTAAGGGTTACCTTTGCTTATAGAAGCTCCGCGTAAGAAAGCATTTCTTATTTAAAGAAAAAAACTAACCCCAAAAGAGTCCATTATTAATCGCATTTCTTTTGTGAGTATATATTTTTTATTATTTTTCTTTACATTTATAGCACCCGTGCTATATTATATAATAAATTATGAGTTGGGCAATTGAATACTATGTTACGAGTAGTGGAAGATGCCCTGTGAAAGAATTTATTGATTCACTTTCCGATGAAGGTCAGGCAAAATATATTTTTATTACAAGATTGCTTAAGGAATATGGTGTCGCTGTAAAAGAACCATATGTTAAACAGATTGCAGGTCACAGAAAACTATTTGAACTAAGGATTAAAGATAAGTCAGGTATCAGTAGAATACTGTATTTCGCCCATACAGGCAGGAAGTTTATCTTACTGCATGGCTTTACAAAGAAAACAGATAAGACTCTTAAAAAGGAGATCGAAATAGCTGAACGAAGAATGAAAGATTACCTTTCAAGGGAGGCGTAACATGAAAAAGGTTACTTATGAGGAACACATAAAGGAATTACTCAAAAAGAAGGCTGTAAGAGAAGAATTCGAAAAACTACTTCCTGAGTACGAGCTTGTTAAAAGCATCATTGAACAAAGATTAAGGAAAAAGATGACCCAGGAAGATATTGCGAAAAAGGCTGATATACCGCAATCTACCGTATCACGAATCGAAAGGCTTACTCACGGTTTGCCCAAACTTTCTACACTCAAAAAAATAGCCAATGCCCTCGATGCAAAACTTGTTATAAAACTTGAGACTAAAAATACGTTGAACCAGTATACGCTTGGAACAAATTATGAAAAGCCTCTCACCATAAAAGAAGCCAGAAAACACTATGGCAAAAAACCCGTTCATAAAATTTGAAATCTTCTATAAGAAAGAATTCCTTGAAGGATAGGTAAAACTTACTTGTAAAAGAAAAGTAGATAATATATTTAGGAGAGAGAATGGATGTCTTCAATTTAAGGAAAATGGCAGAAGAATCCGAAGGAGAGTATGTCCGAGGTCTTATTTATCTTTTTTGGCCTTCATAAGGCGCTCGTATTTTTCGGCGCCGACACATTCCTTTGCTGCAGGGCACCACACAATGCAGGAAGGTTTCATCTCCCGAGATATTGTTTTTCTACACCCCTTACAGGTGGTTTCTGTCTCATCTGTCCATATCTCAGTTATGACACCGCAGAAGAAGCATTTTATCTCCTCCGGATAGGGGCTTTTGATCTCACTACTTCCCGGACATGTATCTTTCAACGCCATATTATATTTTAACAGGTTGTCTTTATAATTGCATGATATAAATCATAACCAGAGCCGAGTATTAAAATCTTTCTTGAAATTTTTTGAAATATTCTATAAAATCCAATAGACATGCAGACGCCAATAACAATAAAGGTAGGATCTATCGAGCTGGATGGAGAGCTTTTTGATACAGAGACAGCAAAGGCTATAGTCGGTAGCCTCCCCATAGAGAGAGAATTTAGTGTATGGGGAGATGAGTTTTACTTCGAAATCCCAGTATCAAAGGGACCGGATCAGACATCTACAACTGAGGTAAAGGTTGGAGACATAGGCTACTGGCCTCCGGGAAGGGCTCTCGCTATATTCTTTGGACCAACACCAATGAGCAGAGGTTCTGAACCTGTCCCCGCCGGTAAGGTGAACCTTGTAGGAAGAATAATTGGAGATCCTAAGATATTAAGGTCTGTTAAAGGGGAGAATAGGATATGGGTATCAAGATTAAATACTGCGTAGTCTGAAATTATAAACCCAGGGCTACAAGTCTTGCGGCCGAACTGAAAAAGGAATTTGGTGTAGATGTAGAGTTAATAGAGGGAAGTAACGGGGTCTTTGATGTAACTGTTGACGGGAAGCTTATTTTTTCCAAGGATAAGCTCTACCGTTTCCCTGATGAGGGTGAAATTACAAAACTCATCCGTTCAACTTAATCCACTTATGGTTTCTTCAAAAATATCAAGCCACATGACAATTGTATAACTACATCTATAGCCATATTGCAGGATATTTAAGATAAGATATAATTTCTATCCCAATATCTTCTCGATCTTTTCCTTCTGTCTGTCAATCGCCTTAAGGATTTCCTTCTTTGCATCAGCGGTGAGATCTTTTCCTTTTGTCAGGGCATCGGAGGTTTTTTCAGATATTTCATCCACAAGTCCCGAGAGGCTCTCCATAAGATTGGAGGCCAGGTCTTCTGTCTTGTTCCTGGTTTTTCTCGCGTATCTCGTGATATCTTTTCTGGTCTTCTTACCAGAATGAGGGGCAAAAAGGAGTGCAAGTCCAGCGCCCACTATAGCGC
>JACRGW010000122.1 GCA_016212195.1 Nitrospirota bacterium | reverse complement strand
TTCTTAAAACCGATCCTCATCGGGAAGAAGGCAAAGATCCCCACCTTTTTTCTATTCATAGGAATGCTCGGGGGGATCAAGGTCTATGGAATTCTGGGGATACTCTTTGGCCCAATGGTCGTAACCCTTGTGACAGCCTTTATCCAGATATACCGTGAAGAATATGCAAACCGGTGAACTGCCTTTGCAATATTTAGTCTTGATACTTTAATATAAACTTTGGTAAAATTATTTAAATCTAAACAGTAATCCGCTTGTCAAGCGATTTCGATTGATAATGCAGTGTAATTTATTATATGGAAATCTATAAAAACATCAGGGTCTTGGTACTAAATCAGACATATGAACCTCTCCATTTCTGCAATGCCAAGAGGGCTATTGTGATGTTATTAAAGGGGAGGGCTGAAAAGATCGAGAGCGATGGAATGGTTGTAAGATCCCCAACTGTTACTATCAAGATTCCAAGTGTTATCCGTCTGATGAGATATATCAAGAGATCGTACCATGGAAGGATAGCCTTTAGTAAGAGGAATGTATTTAGGAGAGACGACTTTACCTGTCAATACTGTGGGAGTAGGGAAGGGACCCTGACTATAGACCATGTCATTCCAAGATCTCATGGTGGAGAATCGTGCTGGGAGAATATGGTTGTGGCATGTCAGAGATGTAATCTTAAAAAGGGTGATCAGACATTAAAAGAGGCTAGTATGCGATTACTAAGGAGGCCAACAAAACCATCATTTTTGTTTCATAAGAATATCTATCGCTCAATGCCTGAATCCTTTGTAAAAAACTGGAATAAGTATCTTCCAGATGATGTTACACACAGGATGGATAAGGGTGGGCTTCAATTATAAAACCTCCTTAGGGCTAAGAGAAGATAGGGACACATCCAATACTGTTCGGAATGTTTATTGCATATAGGCACAAAGAGTTTACTTGGGGATATAAAATATGAAAGGAGACAAGGGCAAGGGAAAGGGAAAGGGAAAGGGAAAAGACTAGAGTTTATTAGGGTCTATTTGATGGGGAAGCAGCAAGGAGAAATAGTTTGGTTGGAGCAATTGGCAGAAAAAAGGCGCACCTATGCGTCAGCGTTACATAGGGTAAAAAAGCACCTATGACACTCAAGCCTTTTTCTTTTTTTCTTACGCCTCTTTGAGTTTTTTGACTTGCATTACCCTTCAAGTCCTGTTAAAATAAAGTATCAGTATATTGGAGGTGTGTAACATATGCCACTGAAAGTGAAAGAAGTTGAAGAAGAAGCTCTTCAACTTCCTTCCCACGAGAGGGCTAAATTAGCAGAACACCTTATTCATAGTTTGGATGAGGAAGAAGATCCGGAAGCAGAAAAGTTATGGATTAAAGAGGCTGAACGCCGCTATCGCCAATACAAAGAAGGCAAGGTCAAGACAAAACCAGCCTCTTTGGTATTTAAAGAGGCTCGCTCAAAACTTAGTAGAAACATTTTAAAAAACTTGCATATGCAGTTGACTCCGGTAACCAAAAGATGTATAATATACAGGTATGGAAGACTACCCGAAAACTATAATCTCTTATGATAAATCCTGTTCATGTTAAAAACCTGACTTCTTAATCAATATATCGTGGTTACCGGAGTCAACTGCATATGCAGGTTAAAAAATTAGAGCTGTAACTCAATATTTCTCTGTGATCATCTATCACTCTAACAAGAGGAGGTCTTCTATCTTGACCCCCTGTTTGGAGCCCTTGCCACCAAAGACACTCCCTGTCTTCCCCTTCTTGAACCTCTCGAAGGCAAGGGTATAGGCTTTATCTGGAAGAGGAACGTAGCCTACCTCAGCCGTTAGTTCCCTTACATTCTTGATGTAGTAACCTACGAATTCGTCCACTTCTAACCTCTCGGCTGACTTCTTGTTCACGTAGATGAATATGGGCCTTGAAAGGGGCTGGTATGTGCCGTTATTCACGGTCTCGAGTGTTGGTAGGATAGGTCCTTTTCCGTTATCATCCTTACCGTCATCTATGGGTACGAGTTTGAGCTTGTCTCTGTTGTTCTCATAGTAGGCAAGACCAAAAAAACCGAGGGCATGGGGGTCTGTTGCTATCCCCTGTACAAGGACATTATCATCCTCACTTGCAGTAAAATCCCCCCTGCTGACCCCTTCCTTCCCATTAATCGCCTCTGTAAAGTAATCGAACGTCCCTGAGTCAACACCTGGTCCGAAGAGGTAGATCTCTTTACTTGGCCAGCCGTTACGGATCTGATTCCACATAGTTATTGTTCTCTGTGCTGATGGTTCCCATATCTTCTTGAGTTCCTCTACAGTCATAAAATCAACCCAGTTATTTTTAGGGTTTACCATGACCGCAAGCCCATCGTAGGCAATAGGAAGTTCTATATATTCGATATTGTTTTTCTTGCAGAGTTCTACTTCCTGGGACTTTATTGGTCTTGAGGCATCATTAATGTCAGTCTCTCCACGACAGAACTTTTTAAACCCCCCACCTGTGCCTGAGATACCAACAGTAACCATTACCTTGCCCTTCTTTTCTATCTGAAACTCCTCGGCAACAGCCTCGGTTATGGAAAATACAGTAGAGGAGCCGTCCACCGTGATAAGCCTCCTTTCCGCGTATACATCACCCAAACTAGCTATTATCATTGATAGTGTAAAGGCGATTATCAAAATAGCCTCTTTAATTCCTTTCCATAAGTATTGACTTATTTTATTCATCTTTTTATCTCCTTTGTGGTCAAGTTTAAGGCACAATTGCCTTAGGGCTTGGGAAAAAATAACTTGGTCTTTAACTCCGATATAAGAGGTCACTTCGTCGTTATCTGGTCTCTGTTATACTGTTCCA
>JACRGW010000119.1 GCA_016212195.1 Nitrospirota bacterium | reverse complement strand
TCCTTCTATCAGGACTCCATGCCTACGGGGAACTGTAAGACATTAATTATATATTGAACGCCTTTCAGATCTATTTTCTATCTTTACAAATAACAAAAGGAATGATATATTGAAAATTAGAAGAGGATACATCCTCCTCGGAGGAATTCTTATAGTTCTGTCGTTCTTTCTCACCAAATTTGTCTTCGTCTCAGAGGAAAAGAAGATTTCCAGAGTAATAGAGGTCGGAGAGAAGGCCCTGGAGGCAAAATACCTCGACGGATGCATGAAGATACTCTCATATAATTACTCTGACGAATATGGTCTGAGTTACCTGCAGGTAAAAAAGTTCCTTGAGAGGTTCTTCCAGGAATTTCAGAAAATTGATATTGAAAAGGAAATCCTGAATATTGAAGTAAAGGAGAAGGATGCCAGGGTCTCTATGAATCTGATTATTATAGTTACCCTGCAGGAACAAAGGGGTTATTTCATAGGATCTCATGCGAAGCCCGAACTTATACAAATAGATCTCGAAAAGGTAAGAACAAATTGGCTTGTCAAAAGGGTCGAATGGCCAAAAAATCTTTATTATCAGTGAATAAGTGAAATGGGGGTGATTTATTATGTTAGTCGAATTCAGTATTGTACCGGTAGGAACAGGAAGCAGTAGCATAGGGGACCATCTTGCAGATATTCTTAATATAGTTGATAAGAGCGGTCTTCCCTATAAGGCAAACCCTATGGGGACAGTCATTGAGGGAAGCTGGGATTCTGTTTTCGGTCTAATAAAAAGGTGTCATACAAAGATAATGAAGGATGCGGATAGGGCGCTCACAACTATTACGATAGATGACAGAAAAGGAAAACCTAACAGGATTAATAAAAAGGTAGAATCTATCGAGAGAAGGCTCGGAAGAACGCTAAAGAAATAAATATCCCCCTCACCCCAACCCTCTCCCACAAGGGGAGAGGAGATCCTTTTAGTCCCCCTTCCTTGATGGGAGGGGATGAAGGGGAGGGTGATAAATATTTTCATGTACATAAACGGAGGAGACAATGGCTAAAGGCAAGATTACACTCAGTGTTATTAAGGCAGATGTAGGAGGTTATGTCGGACATTCGAGTATGCACCCGAGACTTATCGAACAGGCAGATGAAAAGCTTTCAGGTTCGAAGGAGAAAGGTTTACTTATAGATTTTCATGTAACCCGGTGCGGCGATGACCTCGAACTCATAATGACCCATACGCATGGTGTGGATAACCAGGAGATCCATAAACTTGCCTGGAATACATTCACAGTCTGTACAGAGGTAGCAAAGGAACTGAAACTCTATGGCGCAGGACAGGATCTCCTGAGCGATGCCTTTAGCGGAAATGTAAAAGGGATGGGGCCTGGTGTCGCCGAGATGGAGTTCGAAGAGAGAAAGAGTGAGCCGATTATAGTTTTTATGGCAGATAAGACTTCGCCAGGTGCATGGAACCTTCCCCTTTTCAGGATGTTTGCAGACCCCTTTAATACAGCAGGGCTTGTTATTGACCCGACAATGCATGCCGGTTTCAAGTTCGAGGTTCTCGATGTCTATGAACACAGGAAGATAATGCTCTCATGCCCTGAGGAGATGTATGAACTCCTTATGTTTATAGGCGCAATGAGGAGATATATGATAAAGGCGGTGTACAGAAGAGATGGAGAGGTCGCTGCTGTTGCATCAACCCAGAAGCTGAGCCTGATTGCAGGAAAGTATGTAGGTAAGGACGATCCGGTAATGGTCGTAAGGTCTCAGGCAGGCTTCCCTGCAGTTGGAGAAATCCTTGAGCCTTTCGCATTCCCCCATATCGTTGAGGGATGGATGAGAGGCTCCCATCATGGCCCACTAATGCCTGTTCCTTTTTATGAGGCAAACCCATCAAGGTTCGATGGACCTCCAAGGGTAATAGCTGCAGGATTCCAGTTAGCGAATGGTAAGTTAATAGGTCCGAGAGATATGTTCGATGACCCTTCATTCGATGAGGCAAGAAGGAAAGCGAATGATATCGCAAATTATATGAGGCATCATGGCCCCTTCGAACCTCACAGACTCGGTCTCGAAGATCTTGAATATACCACAATGCCACAGCTCATGAAGAAGCTCGAACCGAGGTGGGAGAAGGAATAGGTTAGTTAGAAAACATCTCTTCAATCGTAATAAGGACTGACTCTGAAAGGGCTGATAGGTCATAGCCTCCTTCAAGGGTAAAGATGACAGGAGTTATAGAGTCTTGGATCTGGAGTTTGGAGGATGAAAGAACACCTTTTACAATAGCTCTTATTCCTTCATTGGAAATCCTTATTCCTGATAAGGGGTCTTCTGAACAGATATCGTATCCTGCAGAAACGATAATTATATCTGGCCCGAATCCTTTAACAAGCTCAGGTAGTATTTCGTTATAGATAGTAAAGAATTCTCTATCTCCAGAACCACTCCTCACAGGGATATTATAGGTATAGCCATTTCCCTTACCTTTCCCACGCTCTGAATCACTACCTGTACCCGGATAGTGTGGATATTGGTGTGTGCTGAAATAGAATACCCTGTCGTCATCCTCAAAAATGTGCTGTGTTCCATTACCGTGGTGGACATCGAAGTCTATGATAAAAACCTTTTTATAACCGACCTTCTGGGCATATCTCGCACCTATTGCAACATTATTAAAGATACAGAATCCCATGGCCCTGTCTGCCTCAGCATGATGTCCCGGTGGCCTTACTGCACAAAAAGCCCTCTGGATTGTACCGTTCTTACAACTATCAACCGCCTCCATTACCGCCCCTGCAGCAAACAGTGCTGCCTCAATACTTCCCTTAGATATATATGTATCAGGGTCTATATAGCCCTGTTCAAAACCCTTTATTCTCTCTATATAACTCTTATGATGAACCATCTCTATATCTCTGAAGTTTGCTTTTCTTGGCCAGATATGAACCATCCTTTTCCAGAGGGGGGAACCCTTCAGTACGTTGACTATAGAAATCAACCTCTCCTTACACTCAGGATGCCACCTCGGCGTCTCGTGCATCAGGAATATATCGTCATATACAAAACCGACATTCATAGGATTATTTTATAACAGGATGGATTTTGGAGTCAAAGGTTAAAATATCTTACATATGGAGTCAGGTTTGATTATTGACATTGGCTAAAGCATATCCATTATTTATACTACGATTAAATATAATGTTGACTTCTTGTTTTCTCGCATACCTTTTGAAAGTAGAGAGGATTGATGCCTTTGGAAATATGATAAGGATTCTGGCAGGCCACATCGGCAATACCATCACTCTCAACGAGATTTCCTCCACCGTGGGTATCTCTGTTCAGACCGTAAAGAACTATCTTTCCTATGCAGAAAAGACCTTTATTATTAAAAGGCTTACACCCTATTACAGAAACATCAGAAAAGAGATAAGCAAGTCTCCGGTGCTTTATTTTAATGATTTAGGGCTAAGAAATTTCAGTATCGGTCAATTCGGCAGGCATACGATTTTATAAGACAATGCCTTCCCCTAAACTTGATTCGGGGTTGTCCTTCACCTCGAAAGGAAGACAAACTTCAGCAAGCCCCTTTGAGGTAATTAGCTTGCCTTCAGAATAAAATATAATCTTGATATTTCTTATCTGGAGGTGATAAGATTCAGACAATAAAAGTGATGTTAATTTTATGAAAGAAACTTTAATAAAGTTACAGATCGAAAGCCTTGAACAACAGTTAAAGGTTTTAAAGTCTAAGATGGTTTCTGCTAAAAAGGGAAAGACATTGTCAGATCTTTATGGGATTTTTGAAGGCAAAATGGACTTGTCCTTAGAAGAGATAAGCAAGTACGAATACTCTTTTTAAGATAGGGTATGACCTATATTGTAGATACACATATCTTTATCTGGTTTTTAGATAAAAATAAAAGACTAAAACCTGAACATTATCGGATACTGGCTAACAGTGATAATACCTTTGTCTTTTCTGCGATTGTACTGGCAGAAATCAAATATCTTATTTCCCAGAAGCGTATAGATGTAGATTTTGAAAAGGTTTTAGACTATCTTAGCGAATCACAAAATTGCATCATTTACCCTGTAGATGAAGATGTTGTTGAAAATATGCCTGAAGGACTAAACATTCACGATTCATTGATTGTTGCAACCGGTCTTGTTTATAAAAATATCCTCGGAGAAGAAGTGAAGATAATTACAGAAGATGAGGGAGTTAAAAAATCTGGGATTCTTCCTGATATTTAGAGGCATAAGTGATCTTAAAAAGATACTGAAACGACATTTCAAAAAGGAAAGCTTGTTGTAGAGGCAAGCCAATGCCTTCCCCTGAATTTGATTCAGGAGAGAGCATCTTGATAAAGAACTTAAGACCGCTT
>JACRGW010000118.1 GCA_016212195.1 Nitrospirota bacterium | reverse complement strand
TTATTGTGGTCAAGGAGTCTCTCAAAGGCAGAGACTGTATCTTCATCAGCAGATTTGCCCAGAAACTCTATATGCTCTCCTCTGGATTCAGCTTCCATGTGGATAGCTACAGGGAGATTCAATTTAGCAGCAAGGTCAACTAACCTGAACATAAATGGTGAATCCACTGGGAAATTATAGTCATGCTCCTTCTCAGGAACCGTTGGTCCATTACCATAATGTCTCAGCCGTATCTCCCCGATTCCTCTATAAGGTGCTCCTTTTAAATCCTTCTCTATCTTTTCTATTGATTGTTCAAGATTTTCTCCCCACCAATCCTTGCGATAACCCTGGAAAAATATAACTGTTTCTTTGTTCATGGAGATATTAGACCCCTGCATCAATAAGGTCTGAATGGCACATCCTCCGTAGAAGGGAATTACTCTGTCCGGGTAATTTTCATAAAATGCTAAAACTTGGTCTTCGTTGGCTCCTCCACGTGGCATTATCCCTATATGAGAGACATCATTTGCGTTTATATCCTCGATTATTTCCTCGAAATTTACACCTGGGGCAACATGAGAATGAATATCAATATACCTCATTTGGATACCTCATTTGGTTTTCCTCCTAATCTCTTATTAGTGAGAACTTCGAACTCCTCAAAGGCTGATAACTGTAAGCTTTATAGATGCTTCAACATTTCCTTTAGCAAATACCGTGAAAGGAATTGTCATGGCGGCTGTAGGTAGAAGAGAAACGACTGCCAGTCCAGCAAAGAGTTCAGGGGTCTTTAGCAAAAACATTAAACCGAGGAGGTATGCAACAACAGGTACTAATACAAAGTTAATAAAAAGTGATATTACTATTAATTTTCTCTCGGACAAATTGATAAGTTCATGCAGGCTGAAACCTATCATCGCAGGATAAATCATAAGTATCACTACAGGAATGATGAGTCTTTTCAGCGATGATGTATCAGTAAAATAGCCAGCCAATAACCCAAATACAATCGTTAATGGGATGAGATATATAAGGTTCTTTGAAGGAAATGTCAGTATATCTTTAAACAACCGTCACACTTCTGGCGGGACATATTCTACAAGGTTCTAACTTTTTATGATGTCCCTGTAGCTAATAAAGTATCACAGGAGAAACAGAAAAACAACAAAATAAAAAATCGTAGGGGTTTGAGTTCTATTTGCCTCACCGAAGAGATAATAGATGATGATAGATGAGAAGATAGGATGATAAAAAATCGCTTTTTAGGATTATTTAAATTTTATCAAATAAGCACATTTTTTCAACATTTTTTATGCTGAGTGGCACTTCTCAGGCACAGGGATAAGTGATTGCGGAGGAGGGAGGTCGTTTATGGCAGTTCTGGTCGTTTCAAAGACATTTCTCCATGCTTCTATCACCTTCCGCGTATGCTCTATGCTCATGAACCAATTCTGGTTTAAACACTCATTCCGGAGCCGCCCATTAAAACTTTCAATAAAGGCATTCTCAACAGGTTCCCCGGTCTGATAAAACTCAGCTCTATTCCTCGCTCATATGCCCATGCATCCATGGCGTTACTGATAAACTCCGGGCCATGATCCACAACAATGCTCTCGGGTAATCCTCTCATCAAGGCTATATGACCCAGTACTGTAGTTATCCTCTGACCGTTAATTGAAGTGTCTACCTCTACCCTGAGACATTCCCTTGTGTAGATGTCAATGATCGTCAGTATCCGTATCCTCCTATTTGAATCAGTAATTTGAAAAAGTCGTCAGAAAATCACAATGCACATTGCAAATCTCTTCTGGTCTGGTCTGGTCTGATTCTCATTTTCTGACATTCTGAATAACTATCTTTCTTAAGCATCTCTCAGATATTTAGCTGCATCTTCGGGGAGAACAGGATTTATATGGAATCCAGCCCCTATTTCGAACCCCGTAAGGTTTCGTACCCTCGGCATTATCTCGATATGCCAGTGAAAATCATACTGGAGTGTCTGCCAGTAAAGCCTCCCCCTTTTTGCTTCAATGTTTGGACCTGTATGTATGACAAAGATATAGTCAGGATCCTTAAGTCCTCTACTGATTTTGTCCAGTACCTCCCTGAGTATTGATGCAAGAAGGTCATACCTTTCATTCTGCTCAAAGAAGACCTCATGAGTCTTTGGAGTAATCCATGCCTGAAACGGATATATGGAGGCAAAAGGAGAAAAGCAGAGGAAGTGATCATTCTCAAGGATTATTCTTTCCTCGATTCTTATTTCCTGTCTTATGATATCACAGTAAATACACCTCTCCTTTATTTTATAATAATGCTGAGACCCTTCTAACTCTTCCTTTATTCTCCTCGGAGTAACAGGGGTGGCTACAATATGGGAATGGGAATGTTTTATCGATGCCCCTACAGATGGACCGTAGTTTTTATAGACCAGTATATACCTAAACCTTCGATCTTTTTTAAGATCCAGCACCCTTTCCCTATATGCCCATAGAATATCCTCCACCTCTTTTTCATCCAAGGTAATTAATGTCCTGTTGTGTATAGGAGTCTCTACGACTATTTCGTGGGCGCCAATTCCACCCAACTTATCATACATACCTACAGCCTTACCACCCAGTTCTCCATGGATCTGGAAGATCGGGAATTTATTTGGGACTACCCTTATCTTCCAGCCTGGCCCATTTGGTATTCCTCCTTTCCTGAAGGCCAAAATCTCAGATGGTGCATCTTTTTCGTTTCCTTCGCAGAAAGGGCATGGTTGTATATCTTCAATTGGCAAGGGCCTCTTGCTTTCCCATCCATCCAGAAGTCCCTCTATGGATGTCCCATTCTTAACCATTACAACCCAGACACCTGTTATGGGCCCTCTTCTAAGTTCATTCTCCATTCTAACCTCCCGATAGATAAATTCAGAGTTCGGAATAAATGTTTTTAATAATTATAGCATAATCGCTGAGATTACGACAGGCGTTAAAATTATATTAAGCTTGACATCCCTCTGATTAAAATTTTATATTACAAAAATTATTAATTTAAATAATGCATCTTTCATTATTATTCTGTGCTTAGCACATACCTTGGTTTCCTTCAATATCTAAAAAGGTGAAAAATGGCAAGCAAACATAAGATTCCACGCTCATCCTGGAGGGCATATATAGAAAGCGCCTTCTTTGCTAATTCTGTGAGGAAGACGAATATGGCTGAACTCTACAGTCTTGCCATCAAACAGCCGGAGGTTGTCGTAACCTCCCACCCTATGTATAAACCCCAGCAGTTCGGTCTCCCTAAGAATGCAAAGGTACTGGTATCGAACGATGGTGGGATAGTAGGTAGAACAACGAGGGCAAGGCGTCTTGTCAGGGAGATGGGCATGGAAAAAGACAGATTTCTCGGACTTTTGGGTGAGGCAATTTACAATTTTAATCGTCGTTCCGGTTTATGGCTTGAAGGAATCGTGGGACTACATCACGACTTCATGATAAGGGCCCATCTCTTAAGCCCTGAGACCGACGCAAAGAACATGCTTGACTGGGGGATTAACTTCACGCCCTGGATGAAGCCATGGACCGATCTCTATAAAAAATCAAGACCATTAGATGAACCTGATATACTTGTATTCGCTGACCCTGAATGGTCACATCCCGATTTTCCTAACGGTTTTGTAATTATAGATGAGGAGAATAACTGTATCGCCATACTCGGTCTCAGATACTTCGGTGAAAGGAAAAAGGGCACACTCACCCTCGCCTGGACAATAGGTGTCCGCCAGAACATGGTCGCATGCCACGGTGGTATCAAGAAGATAGGGAATAAACCACCTGTGGCTGTATTCGGTCTTTCCGGTTCCGGAAAATCCTCTATCACAAACAGCCATGACCATGCAGGTACTTTAAAGAAGAATGAAAAGGTAAATGTGATCCACGATGATGCCTTCTTGATAGACCTTGAACATAACTTCACTGTTGGTCTTGAACCTGCACTTTTTGACAAAACAGACGCGGTAAAATTTAATGACCCTGATATAAAGTACTTCTACTCTGCACATAATGTGGGTACTACAATACTTCCTGATGGAAAGAGGAAGATGGTCTGCGAGGATATAAGAAACGACAATGGCAGATGCCTTAAATCAAGGGATATGTTCAATCACGCCAATTCCTGCGAAAGGCCCGGCATGGTAATATGGCTCCAGAAAGATACAAGCCTTCCACCGATATGCAAGGTCAATTCAGTCGGGCTTGCAGTCGCAATGGGCGCATCCCTGAGCACATTGCGCGCAAAGGGAGTTGAGAACGTCGACCCTAAAGAACTCGAAAAACTCGTAATAGAGCCCTTTGCAAACCCCTTCAGGATCCATCCCCTTATGGTAGACTGCCAGCAGTTCAAAAAACTCTTCAAACTCGATACAGAATGCTATATAATGAACACCCATGCCTTCGGTCTACCACAGAATCTGATAGATATCCCGAAGGAACTTTCCCTTAATATCGTTACCGAACTTGTTAGAGATAAGATCGAATGGAAGGAGTGGAAGGCATTCGAAGGGCTCCTCCTCCCGAAAAACGGCAATGATCTTTTCGGCCCTGATTATGATAAGAAATACAAACCCACAAAGGACCAGGAATATCTCAGATATCTCCGTGACAGGATGCAGGACAGGATTACCTATCTCTCAAACAAGAGGGACATCGAACACGACATGGAGAGCGCCTTTATAGACCCTCTCGTTGCGGCAAGGACAGTGATTGATAACATACTCCATCCTATATAAGGGGAAACTTGGATCCTTATTCAATACTAAAAAATCTTTCTATTGCAGCAATACCCCTTCTTTTCGCAATCATCTTTCATGAGATCGCCCATGGCTGGGTAGCGAATAGACTCGGCGACCCTACAGCAAAACAGATGGGCAGGCTTACCATCAACCCTATCGTTCATATAGACATCTTTGGCACAATAATTATGCCAATAATCCTTTTAATCTTCAGCCATGGGAATTTTTCTTTCGGTTATGCAAAGCCCGTACCTGTGAACCCCTTTAATCTCAGAAACCCGAAGAGGGATATGGCGATAGTCTCCTTCGCAGGTCCTGCAACAAATATTATCCTCGCTGCCATAAGCATCCTCCTTGCTATAATCATCGCTGCACTTCAGTTGTCTACCCTTCTTCCCCAGTTTTTAGCCTCAAAACTCCTAATTCCGATCTCACAGATGCTGAGTTTCAGTGCAACAATAAATATTTTCCTCGCTGCCTTTAATCTCATACCTATCCCTCCCCTCGATGGTGGAAGGGTTCTCATAGGACTTCTCCCTGACAGATATGCCTATAGTTTTTCAAAGATAGAGCCTTTTGGATTTATGATCCTTTTTACCCTGATAATCCTGGGAATAACAGATTATTTCGTTATCCCTATAGCAACTGTCATAAGGGGTCTTTTAATCCTTATCTTTTCTCCTCTCAGGTGGCTTTTATGAAAGGAAGGGTCTTAAGCGGGATGCAGCCGAGCGGAAAACTCCACCTCGGAAACCTCTTCGGCGCTCTGCAGAACTGGGTGAGACTTCAGGAAGAGTACGACTGTTTTTATTTTATTGCTGACTGGCATGCACTCACATCAAATTATGCCGATGTAAGTGAGATCAGGTCTAATATAAGGGATATACTCATTGACTGGCTCGCAGCAGGACTTGATCCAAAGAAGTCAACCATCTTTATCCAGTCCAGACTGCCTGAACATGCGGAGCTTCACCTTCTATTATCCATGATAACTCCCCTCCCCTGGCTCGAAAGGGTTCCAACCTATAAAGAAAAACAGGAAGAGATCAAGGATAGAGATCTTTGTACTTACGGTTTCTTAGGTTATCCAGTGCTTCAGGCAGCTGATATATTAATCTACAGGGCAGGGTATGTCCCTGTCGGAGTTGATCAATTACCCCATCTCGAGATTACGAGGGAGATAGCGAGGCGTTTCAACAACTTCTATGGTCAGATTTTCCCGGAGCCTCAGGCCTTGCTTACCGAGTATCCAAAGATAATCGGAATTGACGGAAGAAAGATGTCCAAGAGCTACGGGAACGCCATCTTTTTATCGGATAGCCCTGAAGAGGTGGAGAGGAAAATGAAGATAATGATCACAGACCCTGCAAGGGCAAGAAGAACTGATCCTGGAAATCCAGATGTTTGTCCCCTCCAAAGCCTCCATAAGGTATTTGGCAAAAAGGATGATATTGAAAGGATAGACAGGGATTGCAGGGATGCCTCGATAGGATGTACTGACCATAAAAATCTGCTTATCAAAGAAGCCCTTGCTATCCTGAAGCCCTTTTCTGAAAAGAGGAAGGAACTTGAAGCACGTCCGGACCAACTTGATAAGGTCATAGCCTCTGGTATTAAAAAGGCAAAGGCTGTTGCCTCTGAAACAATGGCGATGGTACGGGAGGCAATGAAGATATAGGAATATGCATAGTTCATCCGGAGAGCCACTTTATAAAGTAAAACTCGAGGTCTTCGAAGGCCCCTTAGATCTGCTTCTTCACCTTATAAAAGAGAATGAAATAAATATCTATGACATCCCTATAGCCCTGGTCACCCAGCAATATCTAGAATATCTTGAGATTATGAAGGAGCTTAATATCGAAATTGCCGGCGAATTCCTTGTACTGGCTGCGACACTGATCCATATAAAGTCTAAGATGCTCCTTCCTCCTTCAGAGGAAAAAGGTGAAACAGAAGAAAAGATGGAAGACCCGAGGGCAGAGCTTGTCCAGAGACTCCTCGATTATAAAAGATTCAAAGAGGCCGCCGAGGAACTTACATCGAGAGAACAATACTGGCGTGATGCCTTCTCAAGGCAACCACAAAAACCTGAGGACTTAATCGCAGATGGAGAACCTTCGATTTTGGGTCTAAATCTCTTCGACCTGTTGACCGCATTAAAAAAAGTTCTTGAGAAGATTCCTGAGGAGGCCTTTTATGAAGTTACAAGGGAGGAACTGAGTCTCAAGGATAAGATATCGATGATACTCGACATTTTACAGGGGAAAAAGAGTATAACCTTTTATGAGCTCTTTGCAAAGGATGTTACAAAGGCTGAGGTTATTATAACATTCCTTGCCCTTCTCGAGATTATCCGCCTGAAACTTGTAAGGACCTTCCAGTCAGAGGATTTCGGAGTTATAAGAATATCGAGTGTAGACTAATTTTTTATCAGAGGATTTTTTACCGTAACTTTGATCTCCTTCAGTCTTTTTATGAAAATATCTTGAAAATCACTCAGATCTTGTGTTAATATTTTTCCGCTATGCCTATCTATGAATATGAATGTACCCAATGCGGGGATCGATTCGAGGTTATCCAGAAGATTACCGATGAGCCTTTGAGCACATGCAGTAAATGTTCTGGGGAACTGAAGAAGATTCTATCCCCGACCGGTTTCGTCCTAAAAGGCTCTGGCTGGTATGTTACCGATTACCCTTCTGAGGCAAGGAAGAAGGCGATGGAATCAGAGAAGCCAAAGGAAGATAAGCCCAAGGAAGAAACAAAATCCGCCCTGACCGAAAAGTCTGGTCCAAAAGAACCTGCAAAGGTCAATCAGTAATGGTATTACCTAGGTAATAACTATGCCCAGAGTACATGTACACCTTCCCTATAAAAAACTCTTAGAAAACATCAATTATGTGAGGGAAAGGAAGTTAGATCTCGAGATCTATTTCGATTCCCTGACCCTCGATAATATTTCCGGGAAAGATATCCATGACCTTAAGTGGTCCCTTGACTGGAATCCCCACCTCTCCCTCCACGGTCCTTTTATGGATATGAGCCCTGGAGGTATGGACGAAAAGGTCAGGAGGCTGACCCTCGAAAGATTCCTCCATTTAGTAGAGATCGCAAAGGTCTTCAAACCAAAAGTACTTATTTTCCATCCCGGTTATGACAGGTGGCGATTTCACGGTCACGAAGACCAGTGGCTTGAGAATAGCTTAAAGACCTGGAGCCAGGTCCTCGAGAGTGCCAGAGAAACCACTGCATCAATAGCCATAGAGAATGTCTTTGAAGAAGATCCATCAACCCTTGAAAATCTTATTAAGGAAATCGACTCCGATAGGTTCGGGTTCTGTTTCGATACAGGCCATTTCAACCTCTTTTCAAAAAGTCCCCTTAAGGAATGGATTGATAGATTAGGTCACCGTATTATTGAAGTCCATATTCATGACAATAACGGAACAAAGGATGAACATCTTGTTATTGGAGATGGAACGATAGATTTCGAACTTTTCTTCAGACTTCTAACGGGTTTTCCGAATATGCCTCTCCTTACAATAGAGGTTCGAAGCAAAGAGGCTGTGGAAAAGAGTATCGAGAAGATTATGACTTTCTTATAACGCTGATCGCCCTCTCAATCCTCTTTATTGTCTTCTCCTTTCCGAGGAGTTCAAGGACTTCATAAATGCCCGGACTGACCGTCTTTCCAGTTACTGCAACCCGTACTGGCTGGGCAATATCACCCAGTTTTATACCCTCCCTTTCTACCAAATGTACAAAGACCTTCTCAATCTCGGACTGGACAAAGGAAGAAAGGAGTCTTAATTGTTCCAATAACTTTTCAAGATAGGGAAGCGCTTTCTTTGTAAGAAATTTTTCTTTTGCCTTCTCATCTATCTGTATCTCATCCCTGATATAATAACTGATAGACCCTGCAAGCTCTGAAAGGGTTCGGCATCTTTCCCTTAAGGAGATGATTATTCTACCGAGCCATTCATTGTCAATATAAATACAGTCAATACCTTCAATCTTCAGGAATGGTTTTACCCTTTCTATTAGATCCTTGGGTTCGTCCTGATTTATATAATTGCTGTTAAGCCAGAGTAACTTTTCGGGATTAAATACCGCTGGCGATTTCCCTATATTCTCTAAAGAAAACTTTTCTATCAGTTCTTCCTTTGAGAATATTTCCTGGTCACCGTATGCCCATCCGAGTCGTGCAAGGTAGTTAAGCATCGCCTCTGGGAGATAACCCATTTCCTTATACGCCATCACCGATGTAGCCCCATGTCTTTTTGATAGTCTTGTCCTGTCTGATCCCAAGATCATAGGGAGGTGGGCAAATCGTGGTGGTTCATATCCGAGGCCATGATAGAGCTGTATCTGTCTCGGTGTATTATTGAGATGATCATCCCCCCTGATAACATGGGTTATCTCCATAGAAGTATCATCGACAACAACAGAGAAATTATAGGTGGGAAACCCGTCAGAACGGAGAATGATAAGGTCATCGAGCTGGATATTATCAAAGATTACCCTTCCACGGATAAGGTCGTCAACAACTGTCTGTCCTTCATCTGAAGAAATAAAGCGTATCGCACGGGGCTTACCCTCTAAAGGTGACTTAAGATTCTTACATCTCCTGTCATATTTGGGTATCTTCCCTGAGGCGAGCGCCTCCTTTCTCCTTGTATCGAGTTCCTCAGGTGTACAGTAACAGTAGTATGCCTTTCCTTCTCTTAGAAGTGCCTCTGCCTTTTTTCTGTAAATATCCAATCTGTCTGTCTGGCGGTAGGGTTCTTCATCCCATTCAAGTCCAAGCCATTTCATCCCTTCTATTATTGCCTCTATAGATTCTTCTGTAGAACGGCTCCTGTCTGTATCTTCTATCCTCAGAATGAAATTTCCCCCATGATGTCTCGCGAAAAGAAAATTAAACAGTGCAGTCCTCACCCCACCGATATGGAGATGGCCTGTTGGGCTTGGTGCAAATCTCACACGAACTTCATTTTTATTCATGAAATTTGTAACTTTTAAAATGAATCTTTTAAGCCATTTAGGACAGCCGAGACGGCCGTCCTACCAAAATATGGGTGGTTGTTTTAGCATCAGTAGGACAGGCGTCTCGCCTGTCAGTGAACTATAACATTCTTTCTGAATCTTATCAATAATGGAAGGAAAAACAAGGCAGGGAAGAGTTTTCCCTGCCTTGTTTTTTTATTTAAGGAACTTGAAGGGGTCCATAAAGAAGACAATCAATACAACTACGAGGGCGTATATTGCGAGGGATTCTATCATAGCAAGGCCGATAACGAGGGTCATCGTAATCTTGCCTGAGGCACCGGGGTTACGTGCAATTCCTTCAACAGCTTTCCCGATGCCTATGCCCTGAGCAATACCCGTTCCAAAGGCAGCAATACCTATCGCCAAACCGCAGGCCAATACCGCCATAGTGAAGTAGCTGACCTTCCCATCAGACTTCGCTATTTCTTGAGCGAAGGCTAAAGGTGTCATAAAGCCAAAGAGGATTAAGAAGATGAGGGTTACTATTAATGTCTTTTTCATAATTCTCCTCCTTTCCGTAGAAATTTAATGTCCTTCTTGCTCTTCTGCCTCCGCGGCCCCGGCCAGATAAAGGGTCGCCAGCAGGAGAAAAACAAATGCCTGAACTACACTCACAAGTACACCAAGGGCAAGAATGGTAACCGGTAAAACCACAGGAACAAGGATGGCAAGTATCAAAAGAATCATATGTTTTGAGATCATATTCCCGAAGAGTCTTACGGAAAGGGTTACAGGTCTTGCGAGATGGGCTATAATCTCGATAATGAAGATGAGTAGCATAAGAGGTATAGCCGGTATGGACCTTATCGGTCCAAAGAAATGTCCGAAGTATTTTAAACCATGGATCCTGATTCCGAGGAAATGTGTGGATAGGAAAACACAGACAGCCATAGCAGCATTCGTATTTATGTTGCTCGTAGGTGATTCAAAGCCAGGGATCAGGCCCATAAGATTACATATAAGAATATAGAAACCCAGTGTCCCTATTAAAGGGAAGAAAATCCTGTTAGCCTTATTGCCCATATTCTCCTCAGTAAAGTTATGGAGACCCTCAATCACAATCTCTGCAACATTCTGAATTCCAGATGGAAGGAGTGCGAGTCTTTTCCTCACAATGATAGAGAAGGCGATAAGAATAACCATCGCTACCCAGGAATAGGTCACATAAGGCGGGATACCATTTATATGGAATATTAAAGGCGCTTCTTCCATACTAAAACTTTAGAATTCATAGATCCCAAAAGTGATGGGATAATAATTTATCTATTTTTATATGTCAAGGAAAAATTCTTTATGGTATAATTTACATTACTTATAGGAAAAATTTTTAAAGGGGACATGCTTTGGAAGATATTAAGTTCAAATATTTTATTATCCTTTCACTAATTCTACACCTTTTCCTTTTGGTTGTTTTCAGGTTAAATTTCCAGAAAAAGGTCGAAGAGTTCAGACCGACCTATGTGCGGATTGTAGAACTTCCATTTCTGGGCAACTTCCCTGAAATGGAGGCTGAGACAAATCCTATAGCAAAGTCAAAAAGGAAAGGAATCCTTGACTCCATAATGCCATCCCTGCATAACCTTTCAGAGAAATCTGGAGAGAAGAAGAGATCAGAAGGCAGTGAATCGGAAAAATCGGGTGTCCAAAATCCGTCTGTCACCCCTGCTCCTCTACGCCGTAGTCCTTCAGAAAAGGGCATAAGAGGACTTCCGCTTCTGACAGACAAGGATCTCGATAAGTTTGCAAAATTTGAGGACCCATATTTAAAAAAGAAAGAAAAGAGTATCACCCTCGATACTGATGAATTCAAGTATCTATCCTATCTCGAAAGGCTCAAAAGCCGTATTGAGTTCATCTGGAAATACCCGGAAATGGCAAGATTGAATCATCTCCACGGAGACCTTTATATAAGGTTCACAATCCTTAAGAATGGGAAATTAGGCGATGCCCAACTCCTGAGGTCTTCTGGCTACAAAATCCTGGATGATGCAGCGCTGCAGTCCCTTAATAATTCTGACCCATTCTGGCCTTTGCCAGAAAACTGGGATTTGGAGAACCTTACTATAACAGGGCATTTTATATATTACCTGGGAGGGCTTTATTTACAATAAAATCCAAAATACAAATATAAACAATCGAGGAGATTTTATATGAAGAGGATCTTTGTGATCTTATTAGTAATATTCTTCTGTACTGTCAATAATTCCTTTGGTGGCATCGAGATTGACAGGATTGTGGCTATCGTAAATAACGAGGCTATTACATTGGGTGAGCTGGAGAAGATTGTTTCCATCGAATCTAAAGAGTCCCTGAAAGGTATCGGTGATGATAAAAAACTGAAGGCTGAAGAAAAACTCAGAAAAGAGATCCTGAAAGAACTTATCGAGAGACGCCTTCAGCTCCAGACGGCTAAGAGACTGGGAATAAATGTCTCAAAAGAAGAGGTGAAGGAGGCGATTGAGGAAATAAAAAAGAAAAACGCCCTCGATGATGCCAACTTCGAAAAGGCCCTGGCAAAAGAGAATATGACCCTTAAGGAATATGAAGAACAGCTCAGGAATCAGTTAATAATGACTAAACTTTTTAACCATGAGGTAAGATCAAAGGTGGTAATAGCCGAGAAAGATATAGCATTGTTCTATGAAAATAATAAGAGAGATTATCTCATTGTAGATCATGTGAAGGCGAGCCATATATTTTTAAAAATCCCTGAGAAGGCAGGGGAAAAGGAAAGAGATGAAATTAAAGTAATCCTCGAAAGAATCCTGAAAAGACTCAGGGGCGGGGAGGACTTTGGAGAACTCGCAAGGGCTTATTCACAGGGTCCTACTGCAGGCTCTGGTGGCAGTCTCGGAATCCTCAGAAAGGGAGAGATGACACCTGAACTTGAAAAGATGGCTTTTTCACTGAAAAGCGGTGAGATAAGTGACCCTATCTGGACTTCAGATGGTGTTCATATCCTTAAGATCGAGGAAAGGGCTGAAGGCAACTACAGACCTTTAGAAGAGGTCAAGGATGAAATAAGAAAGGTCCTTATCGAGAAGGAAGCTGAAAATATATACAGGGAATGGATAAGCAGCCTCAGGGACAATTCCTTTATAGAGATACGATTGTAAAGCGATTTGAAAAGTATAGAGCCATATGGTATAGTCTATAAATTAACAGTATCCATTCTCAAAGAGATATAATGCTCAAGGTTCGCAGGTAATCGATATATTCTGAGGGAATAAATCTTGTTATATGACATCTTAGCAGTAACGGTTACGATAGCTCTATTGGCCTTAACAATTTATCTCATAACTATGGTTAAAGAACTGAAGAAGACAGCCATCTCAGTCAGGAGGTTTTTTGATAATACAGAAGAAAACCTGGGACCCCTCATAAAGGAACTAAAAGAGACCGCCTCTCAGGCTAACAGAATTTCCACAGGGGCAAGGGAAGGTGTGGATAAGATCCTTAACTTCTTAAAAGTAATAGAAGATACAGGAAAGACTATCAAATCAATAAATTCAGCCGTGAGGCACACAGGTAATACATTACTTATAACCTTAACCGCCTTGGGATTCGGTATCAGAAAGGGATTGATTGTCTTCTTAAAGGGATTTTTAAAAGGAGGTGACAACGATGGGAAATGACAGAGGGTTCTCTGCGGGGACGGTATTTATGGCATTCATTTTAGGTGGGGCTATAGGTGCTGGATTAGCCCTGCTCATGGCTCCCCAATCAGGAAAAGAGACGATGGAAAAACTGAGGGGATTAACTGAAGATGTAACGGAGAAGGCATCCCGGTATGCAGATCAGATCAAAGAAAAAGTAAATTCTACAATCGAAGAAGGAAAGGGATTGGTAGAAGAGAAAAAGTCTATCATCGCTACCGCTATAGAGGCGGGAAAAGAGGCAATGGAAAAGGAGAAAGAACGACTCATAAAGGAAAAAGGGAAGACAGGGATATAATTTAGGTATCTTACTGTGAATGATACAATCAACTCTTACATTAAAGGGCTCTCCCTCACTGTCTTTATAGCAACAATCGCCTATCTTTTTTCGAGTTTCCATCCAGCACTCGATTCCCTGGTTGTTGCCATCCTTCTGGGTATCATCCTGGGAAATCTCATCAGGGAACGAGAACCTGTAGAAAAGGGGATAAAATTAGCTTCGAGGGTCTTTATCCCTCTTGGGATTACCTTATACGGCAGTCAATTAAATTTCTATACCCTTCTACCTTATTATAATTCCTTTAGAGTAATCTTCTTGATAGTTATCTACTTCACGGTTATACTCTGGCTTTCAAGAAGACTTTCAAAATCGAAGAATACAGGACTGCTCATCGCCTGCGGTTCAGTGATATGCGGGGCCTCTGCTATAGTTGTACTTTCACCTGTAATAGCAGCCAGAAAGGAAGAAACCTCCATCTCCTTGATATCTATCACCATTGTAGGTCTGACAGGGGTCATCTTTTATCCTGCTATCCAGGGATGGTTTTCTATTCCTTTAGAACCTTATGCCTTTCTGTGCGGGTCTACCTTACAGCAGATCGGACAGGTAAAGTTGGCTGCCTCTGTCTTAGGGGTCTTTAATGAGGCCCTTCAGGTAAAGCTACTCAGGGTAGCGATGTTGGCCCCTCTCGCACTTACACTATCTCTAACCCACAGAAAGGTAAGAAAAGAAAAAAGCTACTATGCACCATGGTTTATATTAACATTCATTCTGACAGCGATCCTCTTTAATATCTTTCCTGCCCTCAGTTCCTTAAGTATAAAGATAGAACCCCTTGTGAGGTTTATATTCAGTATAGCGATTGCCAGCATCGGTCTCTCAATCGATTTAGATGCAGTGATTGAAGAAGGTCCCAGACCCTTGATTATCGCCTTTCTGGGATGGATTGCTGCCATCTCTGTCTTTACAGCCATTTACTTCTTTACAGGGAATATTGGATGGTAAGAAATAAAATGATATTAAAACTTAATGGGTGATAGGTATTGAATAAGAGAACGGTTTTAGTCGTTGATGACGAAGAAGTAGTTGGTAACCTTTGTGCCCAGATACTTATCGAAGAGGGCTATGAGGTTACTACTGTTACTGAGGGTTCCAAAGCGATAGAAGAAGCAAAAAGAAATTCTTTTGATCTGCTTCTCACGGATCTGAATATGCCCGGCATGAGTGGCCTGGAGGTCTATCAGGCCGTAAAGAAGATCAGGGATGATATAACGACTGTGGTCATTACCGGTCAGGGAACCATAGAATCAGCCATAGAGTCTTTAAAAATGGGAATAGAAGGTTTTGTCCTTAAGCCATTCAAACGCAATGAATTGATAAATATGGTTGAATATGCCCTTGAGAAGGGGCGACTTATAAAGGAGAATATGAGGTTGAAGGCACTGATACCACTCCTTGAGGTCAACAGGGTATTGATTAAGGACATGCGGCAGGATGATATATTCGATGCAATAATGAAGGTTGCACTTTCAGAGATTAAGGCAGACAGGATCTCAATCATGCTTTTAGACGAGGATACACAGGAGCTTGTTGTAAGGGCATCGAGCGGAATGTTTTCTGAAAGGGTAAAGGGGTCAAGGACAGGGGTAGGGGAAGGTATTTCAGGCTGGGTGTTACGAACAGGTGAAGGAATTATCGTTAATAATGAGGGTCATAGCAATCCTGTATTAAAAGACGCAATAGGGCTTCACGAGATAAATGCAGGCATGTGTGTGCCTCTTGTAATCAAAGGGAAAAACCTCGGGGTTATAAACATCAGCAAGATTGACCAGCTCTCTCCATTTACAAAGGGCGATCTCGATCTATTCTCGATTATTGCAGGACAGCTAACTGTTTCCCTGGAAAACAACAAACTCTATGAAGAGATCAGAGAAAATTACTTTAAGACCATTTCGGCCCTCGCTGCCGCAATAGAGGCAAAAGATCCTTATACAAAAGGCCATTCGGCACAGGTCGCAAAATATGCCATCGCAATAGCTGAGAAGATGGGACTGTCAAAAGAAAAGATAGAAGAGATGCATATAGCCGGTATCCTCCATGATGTAGGAAAAATAGGGATTAAAGAGCAGGTACTCTATAAACCCGGTAAGCTCACCAACAAAGAGTATAATATAATGAAAGAGCATCCGCTCCACGGGGAAAGGATACTTCAACCGATAGGTTTCTCGGAAGAAATCACAAAATCTATTCGTCACCACCACGAACGTTATGATGGAAAAGGTTATCCTGATGGTCTGAAGGGAGAAGAGATATCTCTTGGGGCAAGGATTCTCTGTGTTGCAGATACCATCGAGGCTATGACCTCAAAGAGATACTACAGGGATGTCCTCTCTATAACAAGGGTGATCAAAGAGCTCAGGAAATGTTCAAAGACCCAGTTTGATTCCTCTATTGCTGAAGTAGCCCTCATGCTCATCGAAAAAAAGACAATCCCTCTTTAAGATCTGGCGGATCTTTTCCTATAGCCCCTGAAGATGTATTGAAAAACCTCTATAGTTATGTTATTTTAAAATTCGAAACCAAGCTAATTCTGGAGGTTAAAGAAAATATGGAAAAGAAAAAGATTTACATCATAGACGTTACGAACAGGGATGGAGTGCAGACATCGAGAATACTTCTGCCGAAACTATCGAAGACCATGCTGAATATCTATCTCGATGATATGGGTATTTATCAGAGCGAGATCGGTTTCCCTACAATAAAACATGAGATAAACTATATTAATGGCAATCTCGAACTTGTGAAAAACGGAGTCATTAAGAGGCTCCATCTTGAGGGCTGGTGCAGGGCGATCCCTGAGGATATAAAGCTCACATTCAAAAACTGTCCCGAGATAAAACATCTGAATATCTCTATATCCACATCTGAGATAATGATTCAGGGAAAGTTTCAGGGCAGAAAGGTCTTCAAGGACATCGTCAAATCAGCTGTCGATGCTGTGAAGGTTGCAAAAGAACTGGGTGTGGAAACTATAGGGATTAATGCAGAGGACGCATCGAGGACAGAGCTTGACAAACTGATAGAATTTGCCCATGCAGGAAAAGAAGCAGGTGCTGATCGCTTCAGATACTGTGATACCCTCGGTGCAGATGACTCGATAACCATATATGAAAGAATCAAGGCACTTGCAATGGCAGCCAGGTTCCCCATCGAGATGCACTGTCATAATGACCTCGGTATGGCTGAGGCTGTATCAGTGGCAGGTGCCCAGGGTGCTATCGAAGGTGGCGTTGATGCCTATATAAATACAACAATCAACGGCTATGGTGAGCGCTGTGGTAATTGTGACCTCGTCTCCACAATCCTTGCACTCAAATTCTCCCATGGTTTGACCGAAAAGGTCCATCTCGATGAACATGTTGATTTGAAAAAGACATGGAAGCTTGCGAGGTACGCATCCTATGCCTTTAATCTACCTATTCCGATAAATCAACCCGGTGTTGGAGCCAATGCCTTTGCCCATGAGTCTGGTATACATGCCGATGGGGCTTTAAAAGACAGGAGGAATTATGAGTTGTATGACCCTGAGGATGTCGGCAGAGGTGAACCGGAACTCCTCGAAACAGGAAGAATCATAACAACCGGAGAATACGGCGGAATCAAAGGCTTCAGATATGTCTATGACAAGCTCGGCATCCATTTCCATGATGACAACGAGGCAAGGAAGGTGCTGGAGCTCGTCCAGTATGCAAACCTCCATACTCAGAAACCTCTTACCGATGACGAACTGAGGCTTATTGCAACCCATCCCGAAGTTGCAAGAAAGATAATGACTGTAACCCCATAGAAAGATAATGCATAAAGTTACTCTCATCCCTGGTGATGGTGTCGGCCCGGAGATCACCGAAGCAACGAAACTTGTCCTTGAGGCTACAGGGGTAAGATTTGACTGGGATATTCAGTTTGCCGGCACAGAAGTCTTCGAGAAGACAGGGAACCCTCTGCCAGAAGGTATAATCGAATCCCTGAGAAAAAATAAGGTAGGACTGAAGGGACCCATAACAACTCCTGTTGGAACCGGTTTCAGGAGTGTAAATGTAACATTGAGAAGGACGCTCGACCTTTACTGCTGTCTCAGGCCCTGCAAGCTCTATCCAGGGGTAACGTCACGTTTTGAAAGGGTTGACCTTATTATAGTGAGGGAGAACACAGAAGATCTTTACTCCGGAATTGAGTTTGAAAGAGGCTCTGAAGGTGCAAGGGCTATCATGGAGACCATAAAAAAAAGCACCGGGATAACCATCAGGGATGATGCTGCAATAAGTCTGAAACCTATATCTGTCTACGGCTCCGAGAGGATAGTAAAGTTTGCCTTCGATTATGCCAGAAAATATAACAGGCGGAAGGTCACCGCTGTTCACAAGGCAAATATCATGAAGACTACTGACGGACTCTTCCTCGAAATAGCGCGAGAGGTCTCCAGGAATTACCCTGAGATAGAGTTTGAGGACAGGATAGTAGACAATATGTGTATGCAGCTCGTCAGTAAACCTGAGCTTTACGATGTCATGGTCATGCCAAACCTCTATGGGGATATTATATCCGACCTCGCCGCAGGTCTCATAGGTGGTCTTGGAGTTTCACCAGGCGCAAATATCGGAAAGGAGATAGCTATATTCGAGCCCACCCATGGAAGCGCCCCTAAATATAAAGGTATGAATAAGGTGAACCCTATAGCAATGATCCTCTCAGGGGTTATGATGCTCAGACATCTCGGCGAAAAATCTGCTGCCGATAGGGTTGATAATGCTATAACTTCTGTCCTCTCAGAAGGGAAATGGGTCACATACGACATGAAACCGAACCCTGATGACCCAGAAGCAGCGAGCACCTCGCAGGTTGCAGAGGCGATCATAAAAAAATTGAAACTTTAAAATTGAAAATTTAAAATCTACAATCTCCAATAGACAATATAAACAAAATGACCTTCAGCCATTATGATATAGTAAATCTTATCCTTGTCCTTATATGCCTCTTGATTATCGCCCTCCTCTCAGCATCAGAGGCATCTATGATCTCTGTTAATAAGTTCAGGATAAGGAACCTCATAGAGAAAGGGGATAAAAAGGCAAAGACAGTCCAGAAGATTATAGATCAGCATGACCGTTTTTTCGGGACAGTAATCCTTAGCGGAAATTTCTTTACAGTTCTCGCCACTTCCTCGGCTACAGCCGTTGCCCTCCACCTCTTCGGTGAAGATGGGGTAGCCATCGCAACTATCGTTATGACAATCCTTACAGTTATATTCGGGGAGTTCACACCTAAGACCATCGCAGTATCCTATTCCGAGAAGGTCGCCCTCAGTCTGTCTACCCTTACAGAATTCCTCATGCTCCTGATGAGACCTATAGTCTGGGTGTTCGCGAAGTTTATGAACCTCATTATGAAACTTTTTGGATTAAGCAAAAAACCAGGAATACCTTTTGTGACAGAAGAAGAGATAAAGGCAATGATAAGTATCGGAAAGGAGGAAGGGGCACTCGAAGAAGAGGAAAAAGAGATGCTCCATAAGGTCTTCGAGTTCGGGGATACAACGGTATCTGAGGCGATGGTACCGAGAACAGAGATAGTATCGATACCCGAGGGTTCAACAGTCGCAGACGCCCTTGAACTCGTATCTAAGGAAGGTTATTCCCGTTATCCTGTAATCAGGGATACTGTCGATAATATAACCGGAATACTCTATGTGAAAGACATATTGATTAAGATGGCAGAGGAAAGGCTCGGAAAAGATGACCCCATAACGAATCTAATAAGAGAGGCCTACTATATCCCTGAGAATAAGATGGTTACTGAACTCCTGGATGAGATGCAGAGGAGTAAATTCCAGATAGCAATTGTAGTGGACGAATACGGTGGAACAGCAGGGCTTATTACCCTCGAAGACCTTATTGAGGAGATAGTCGGAGGTCTGCAGGATGAATTCGAGGAGATGGAGGCTGAGAAAGAGGTCGAGATAATCGATGAGAGGACCTTTATAGTCTCCGGCTCTACAGGACTTGATGAGGTAAACGAGCTTGTTGGTATTGAACTGAAGAGTGAAGATTTCAATACAATCGGTGGATTCCTTTTCGGTCTCTTTGGAAGACTTCCCAAGGTCGGAGAACAACTCCGCTACCATGACCTGAGATTCCTCGTCCTCGAGATGGAAGGAAGAAAGATCGAGAGGGTAAGGATAACGAAGCTGTGAATAAGAAGATCACCATAGTCGGTGCGGGAAATGTTGGTGCCTCCGTAGCTCAGAGGATTTTAGAGAAGGGTCTCGGAGATGTCATCCTCGTAGATGTGGTCGAAGGGATCCCACAGGGAAAGGCACTGGACCTTCAGCAATCTACACCCCTCTATGGATATGACTGCAGGGTTATCGGCACTAATGACTATAAAGATACTACTGATTCTGATATAGCCATAATAACAGCCGGTCTTCCGAGGAAACCCGGGATGAGCAGGGATGAACTCCTTAAGGCGAACGCAGAGATAGTGAAGATGGTAACTCGAGAGGTTGCGAGTAAATCCACCCAGGCATTAATTATAGTGGTTACAAACCCCCTCGACCTTATGACCTATGTTGCCTCTGAGATAAGCGGTTTTCCCAAAAAGAGGGTATTCGGCATGGGAGGCGTCCTCGATTCTGCACGGTTCATCTCATTTATAGCAGAGGAATTCAATGTATCCATCGAGAAGATACATACTATAGTCATCGGAAATCATGGAGATCTGATGGTTCCCCTTCCGAGATATACAACTGTCGCAGGAACTCCTATAACAGAGTTGATTCCAAAAGAGAAGATAGAACGGCTTGTAGAAAGGACACGCAAGGCAGGGGCAGAGATCGTAGGGTTCCTGAAGACAGGGAGCGCTTATTATGCACCTGCTGCTGCAACAGTAGAAATGGTTGATGCCATACTTAATAACAGAAAGAAGACCCTCCCCTGCTCTACCTATCTCAATGGTGAATACGGGATAAAGGGAATCTATGCAGGGGTACCTGTAGTTCTCGGAACTGCAGGGGTGGAGAAAGTAGTTGAATTGGATCTTACAGAAGAAGAAAAAAAATCCTTCCTCACATCCATAGAGGCAGTGAGAGAAGGGGTGAAGTTGTTAAAAGGATTGTTATAACAATATTCTCCCTCATATATAATAAAATTAAGATCAACGATTAAGGAGTGAACCATTGATACAGGGAGAGATTAAATATTGTAAGTTTGACCTCACGCTTTACCCTCTTGATATCATTATCCTTCCCTCATACAAAGGCTCTACCCTAAGGGGTGGGTTCGGTAATGCCTTTAGAAAAGTAGTCTGTGCCATTAAAAATAAAGATTGTCTTGACTGTCTCCTGAAAGAAAAGTGTATCTATTCCTATGTCTTTGAGACCCCTCCGCCATCGGATACAAAAATAATGCGGAAATATACCAATGCGCCCCATCCCTTTATTATCGAACCACCCCCTGAAAAAAAAAGAGGCTATACTCCTAAAGACGAAATAACATTCGGATTAACTCTAATAGGCAAGGCTGTTGATTATCTCCCTTATTTTATTTATACCTTCGATGAACTCGGAAGGATAGGGATAGGAAAAGGCAGGGGGAGATACGGACTGGACACAGTGAGAGCAAACCCCACTTTGAAAAAGGGGGGCAGGGGGGATTTTCAGAAAAATGACAGTGAATTCATTTATTCATCCGACACAAACACCCTTAAATCATTTACGCCGTCAATATTGTCATTCCCACGAAAGTGGGAATCCAGTTTGAATTCCAAATCAAAAGAGGGTGAGGCAGCGCCTTGCCCCTACATTATGACCTTGTCTTTCCTCACTCCGACCCGCCTCGTTTACAACGGCCATCTCACCCTCGACCTCAAATTCCATATCCTCATAAGAAACCTCTTGAGAAGA
>JACRGW010000117.1 GCA_016212195.1 Nitrospirota bacterium | reverse complement strand
GTCAAAGTCTGCATGAACTCCAGGGGTAACAGTAATTGTTTCTGCAGCCTTTTTCTCTACCTCAGAGAAAGAAATATACAAGAGATCTCTTTCTGGGTCATATTCTATCTTCATTTTTACTCCTTTCTCGGAAACTTTGTACCATATCTTGCTTTGACGGTTAACAAAACAAGTTGTCCAGCCTTGTATTTATAATATACCGTAACCTCTTTTTCTTCAAAGAATTTTTCCTCCCAAAAGTTATTATAAGGAAAAATGAAGACTTTGCCAATAATATTCTGTTTTGTATCATCGGCATTCCAACCTTTATTTAGAGTTTTTTCTATCTCTTCTATCAAGACGCCACGCTGTCGCATCCTTGCTTTTATATGGGCATGGAGATCGTCCTCCTTAATTTTAATCTTTGATGACATACCTTTATAATTATAAAACTTTTCTGTTTTCTCTAATCATAGCAAGCATACCTGACAGATCCTCGATCTTAAACCTTCTTTTCTCTCCGGATTTTCTCTCCTTTACCTCTATCATCCCCTCTCTCAAATTCTTCTCTCCGATAACAATTTGATAGGGAATCCCTATGAGGTCTGCGTCTTTGAATTTTACTCCCGCCCTTTCATCCCTGTCGTCAATTAGAACCTCAACCCCATTACTTTCAAGTCCGCTATAAATCCTTTCTGACACATTGGTTGTTTTAGGGTCTTTACTGTTGAGTGGAAGAATGTGAGCTTGGAAAGGAGATATTGATTGTGGCCAGATGATTCCGTTTTCGTCATGGTTCTGTTCGATAGCAGAGGCTGCAATCCTTGCAGGCCCTATTCCATAGCTTCCCATAACGATAGGTCGTTCTTCTCCCTTTTCATCCAGATAATTTGCCTTAAGATGAATGGAGTATTTGATTCCGAGTTTAAATATATTTCCTACCTCGATCGCCTTCTCTACCCTTACTGATTTACCGCAGGAAAGGCATCCTTCTCCATCTTTTGCTATATGTATATCAAAATACTCTGCCTCGAAATCCCTGACAGGAGTAACTCCCTTAATATGGTAGCCCTCTTTATTTGCCCCTGAAATATAGATTCCCTGATTAAGAGAATCATCGGCGATCTTTCTTATCTTATGTCCCATAGGTCCAATGAATCCTGCTTCAACACCGAGCAACTCCTTTACCTCATCCCTGTGGGCAGGTCTGAAATTTCCTATGATCTTCTTTAACTTTTTCTCGTGGAGTGTCTGATCTCCGCGGATGAATGCCAGTACAGGACTGTCCTTTCCCATAACCATGATAGATTTTATGAAAAGCTCTGGAGCAATATTTAAATAAGAGGTTACCTCCTCTATTGTTCTTTTACCAGGGGTCTCGATCTCTTCGAATTTCCAGGAAGGAAATTTGGGAATGATGGGAATTGATCTTGCAATCTCAAGGTTAGCCCCATAGCCACAGCTATCGCACAAAGCGACCTCATCCTCACCTGCAGGGCTCGGTGCCATGAACTCATGGGACATGCCTCCTCCCATCATCCCGGGGTCCGATTCAACCATATAAAATTTCAGTCCGCACCTTGAGAAGATTTTTCTATATGCCTTTTCATGGAGCCTGTAGCTTTCTTCAAGACCTGACTCATCTATATCAAAACTGTAGGAATCCTTCATTAAGAATTCCCTTGTTCTCAGCACACCGCTCTTCGGTCTTGCCTCATCCCTGAGTTTTGTCTGTATCTGGTACCATATCTGGGGGAGTTCACGATAGGACCGGATCTCTTTCGAAGCAAGCCAGGTCATAACCTCCTCATGGGTCATACCGAGACACATATCCCTTCCCCCACGGTCCTTGAGCCTGAACATCTCGTCACCTATATCATGCCATCTGCCTGTCTCCTGCCAGAGTTCTGCGGGATGAAGAAGTGGTAGAGTAAGCTCCTGACCTCCTATGGTGTTTATCTCTTCCCTTATTATCCTGTTTATCTTCTCTATAACCCTCCAGCCTAAAGGGAGATATATGTATAAACCAGCCGCCAACTGCCTTACGAAACCTGCCCTCATCATGAGTTTATGGCTTATTGCCTCTGCCTCTGAGGGATTCTCTTTTAATGTAGGGATTAAGAGTTTTGAGAATCGCATAGGTCCTCTACCTCCTTGACTAATATATCAGCAAGGTCTTTCTCTCTCACCTTCTTTAGAACCTCTCCTTTTCTGAAAAGTATCCCCAACCCTTTTCCTCCTGCAATTCCTATATCTGCTGCCTTTGCCTCACCCGGACCATTCACGATACATCCCATCACAGCCACATCAATAGGTTTTGTTTTACCCTGAAGTCTCCTCTCTACTTCCTTTGTGAGACCGATTATATCAATTTCGCACCTTCCACAGGTAGGGCAGGAGATAATATTTACACCGTGCTCCCTTAGTCCCAATGCCTTAAGGATTTCGTAAGCAACCCTCACCTCTTCTACTGGGTCATCAGTAAGAGAGACCCTTATGGTATCTCCTATTCCCTCGTAGAGTAAGATACCGAGGCCTATAGCGGATTTGACCGTTCCTGGTATAATAGGACCTGCTTCTGAAATACCGATATGGAGGGGGTAATCAAACCTCTTTGAGAAGAGCCGGTATGCCGAAACAGTTGTAAGGACATCAGAAGATTTGAGGGATACCTTTATTTCTCTGAAATCCATATCCTCGAGTATCCTTATCTCTTCCTCAGCACTCTTTACAAGGGCTTCAGGGGTGTGTCCATATTCTTTTAATATGTCCTTTTTGAGTGATCCGGAATTGACGCCGATCCTTATAGGTATACCTCTTTCTTTGGCTGCCCTCACAACCTCTTCAACCTTCCACCTATCACCTATATTGCCAGGGTTTATCCTGAGTCCATCCACACCCTTCTCGATAGCCTTGAGTGCGAGCCTATAATCGAAGTGTATGTCAGCAACGAGAGGGATAGAGATCCTTTCTTTTATTTTATTGAGTACCCCTGCCGCATCCCTGTTAAGGACAGCCACCCTCACAATCTCGCATCCGGCATCTGCCAGTTTCTTTATCTGTGATACGGTTGCCTCTATATCCCTTGTATCGGTATTCGTCATTGACTGGACAACAATGGGCGCACCTCCACCGATTTTTACACCGCCGACATTAATCTGTCTTGTCTTTTTTCTTTTTTTCATCCGAAAATACCCCCTCACCCTAACCCCCTCCCTTGATGGGAGGGGATTGAGGGGAGGGTGATAACATTCTCATCCTCCTGTCTTTTTCTCCCTGTATTTGGTAACTGCTTCATGATGTTCCGAAGCGGTCCTCGAGAAATGGTGTGTACCGTCGTTCTTCGAGACAAAGAATAGATAATTCACATCTGCAGGATAGAGGGCAGCTTTGATAGACTTAAGTCCTGGGTTAGCAATAGGACCTGGCGGAAGCCCGGCAATCCTGTAAGTATTATAGGGAGATTTATTCTTAAGGTCTTTCTTCGTTATCTTCTCATTAAGCCGCTTTATTCCGTAGATGGCGGTAGGGTCTGCCTGAAGGGGCATCCGTTTCTTTAGACGGTTGTGATATACAGCAGAAACAAGTGGTCTCTCAGAATCTACCTGTGCTTCACGCTCTATTATGGCTGCAAGGGTTATCACCTGACTTATAGTAAAACCTATCTCCTTTGCACGTTTCTCTATATCAGGTGTAATAACCTCCCTGAATCTGTTAATCATCCTCTCTGCTATCTCCTTGGATGTCATCCCCTTAGGAATGAGATATGTATCAGGGAAAAGGTAGCCTTCGAGACTCTTTGCTTCAAAACCGAGTGATTTAACAAATCCCCGATCATTGGTTATAGAAGTGAAACCCTCTTTCTTTACAAGACCCACTTTTTCAATAATCTCAGCTATGTCTTCTATAGCCATCCCCTCAGGTATGGTCAGAGAGTATTCAATGATCATTCCCTTCTTGAAAGTCCTGAGGATTCCTATCATAGACATAGAAGAGCTGAGACTGTAATACCCTGACCTCACCTTTTTAGTAATTCCATAGGCCCTTCCGAAGATATCAAAGGCGTATCCCCATTTAATAATTCCTTCCTTTTTGAGGGTTGCTGTTATCTCCTTGAAGTTCATTCCCTTTGAGATAACAATTTCTTTCCATTCTCCCCCAGGAGAAAGGGGGAGGAAGAGGATTGTATAGGAATGGATCAGACCGACTGTGATGAGGCTAACAAGGGTAAAGATTAAGATATCTTTAATATTTTTTGTCATGTACCAGAGGCCTTTCGATCAAGATAACCCTGAAGGATAAATTGGGCGGCAAGTTTATCCTTTAAACCTTTCCGCTTCTTTCTGCTCATGTCTGCTTCGAGTAAGACCTTCTCAGCCCTTACTGTACTCAGCCTTTCATCCCAGAGTAATACAGGAAGAGGTAAGGTCGTTTTTAATCTCTCAACAAAGGTTATTACCTTCTTTCCCTGAGGACCGATAGATCCATTCATGTTCTTAGGAAGACCGACAAGGATCTCTTTAACACCGTATTCCTCAATTATCTCTTTTATACTCGAAAGTTCTTCATTAAATCCCTTTCTGATAAGTGTCTTTAATCCCTGGGCGGTCCATCCCATCTCATCACTTATAGCGACTCCTATTGTTCTGTTTCCTATGTCAAGTCCTAATATCCTCATAATTAAAACGGCTCCAATCAATCGGAGCCGTTTGATGTTACCATAATTAATATAGGTTGTAAAGATTTAGAGATATGGAAAGAATTTATATAAAGATATTTTTCTTGACACTAAAGGAGAAAAGTGGTAGGAATAACAAGCATAAATTCTATCTGACTGGAACCTATTTAGGGGAGGCGATATGGGAAAGATAAAGAGAGGGTTCTCCTTTTTACTTTTTCTGTTTATACTAATCTTTTTATTATTATCAGACCACCAGGAAGCCAAAGGCACCACTATAACAGTCAAGCCAGGTAAGTTCAGCCATTTTATTCTTCATATTCCCTCTACTCCCATAGCTGGCGAGAATTCTATTTTAAGACTGCAGTCTTTTGATATCTATAATAATCTCATAACCGATTTTAATGAAACCGGTAAGGATTTTGAGATACATGTTTCAGGTAGCGCCCAGGTGGAGCCCAAGGTATTGAAGGCATCAAGTTTCAGGGGTGGAAGTGCACTCGTAAATATCAGAGATAAAAAGGCAGAGACTGTAACCCTCTCCATCTTTGAAATGGGAGGGACATTGCCGATACTATCAAAAGAGATCACCGTAAGGCCTAATAAGCCAGATCACTTTATCCTTCAGGCACCCTCTCAGGTAAAGGCAGGAGAATCCTTTGAGATAAAAGTGATTGCGAGAGATGCCTTTGAAAATATACTCGTGGATGATTCAGGGTTAGGGAAAAACTTCAAGGTTAATATAGCAGGAACAGGCGGGCTTAAATACATTGATACCGGGACTTTGAATTTCAGGGTGGGGGTTGCAACCGCAGGGTTTGTTCCGGGTAAGGTTGGTGAGGCAACAATAGAGATTTATGATTCACTCTCTGGGAGCAGAGGTAAAACTACTTCCATAAGAATCATGCCTTCAGGTCTGAGTTCCTTTAGTGTGCAGACTCCTAAGGAGGGTGTGGCAGGAAATCCCTTTGAGGTTATTATAACTGCCCTTGATTCTTACGGGAACCCTGTAACTAATTACGATACAGTCGGTGATGGTGTAATACTGACTTCCACCGGAAAGGGAAGGATTCACCCTGACCGTATTTCCCCTTCTGAATTCAGGGGCGGAAATGCCATTGCGAAGGTTGTCTATGAAGTCGCAGAAAATATACAGGTAGTAGC
>JACRGW010000116.1 GCA_016212195.1 Nitrospirota bacterium | reverse complement strand
TTCGTCTTTTTATGGTTTCTGAAGATCAATATGGTTGAAATCAAACCAGAGACTGTATACAAGATGCCTTCTATGTAGTAACCCAATAATAACTTCCCGAGACCGAGTGTAAACCCTGCAACAAGAACCACCCCATAAAAAAAGTTCAGGATATCATTTTTAAGGCTTCCCCTGGGAAGGTCGTTGGCTAAATTCTCTATATGTCTCCAGCCAGGACCTCCAGGGTTTGTCTTACTGTAAAATTCTATAAGTTTTTTTTCATCCACAGGTTTTGTTAAAAAGGTGACAGTAAGCCAGACAACAGTTGATATAGTAATAATCATAAATAGTTTTGTGTAGTAAGGAGAGGTTTCAAACATCGGGCTTGTATAGATGATGATGGTGGTTACTGTCGAACTTATCATGGCAGATATTTCTGACCATGCGTTCACCCTCCACCAGTACCACCTTATGATGTACACAAGACCTGTCCCTGAGCCGAAGGCTATTAGGAACTTAAATACGCCAATGATGGATGTAACCTGATAAGCAACAATACCTGTTACCACTGATAGGAGCAAGGTCATAAGTCTCGAAACATTTATATAATGCCTTTCATTTGATTCTTTTTTGATAAAAGGTTTGTAAAAGTCATTCACAAAATAGGCAGAAGAGAGGTTAAGATATGTACTCAGGGTTGACATAAAGGCCGCAAAGAAAGAGGCAAGCATCAATCCTTTTAATCCCGATGGAAGAAGATCCATCATCATCCTCGGATATATTGCCTCATTATCCTTCACAACCGGATAAATTACCAAGGAGGCGAGGGCTGCAAGTATCCATGGCCAGGTTCTTAAGGCATAGTTTGCTATATTGAAATAGAAGGTTGCGAGGATTCCGTGACGCTCATCTTTACATGAGGAAATCCTCTGGACTATAACCCCTCCACCATCCGATGAATATTTAGACCACCAACTCAGCCCTACATATCCGAGGAATGTAAGGAATGTAGCACCCATGAAACCACCATCAAGGGGAGGGAAGAAGTTCAGTATTTCTGGAGAGACATTTTCTTTAATAGCATTGATCCCTCCTGCCTTATTGACAGATGCAAAGGCAAGGATGATAGCCCCAATCATTGCTATAATGAATTGAAAAAAGTCTGTTGTAACGATACCCCAATAACCTGAAAGCGTGGAATAGACTATCGTTATACCACTTGAGATTGCTATACTCTCCCACTTACCCCATCCCAGGGATACATCCATTATCTTTGCCATAGCAAGAATCACCTGTGCTTTTATAATCGTATGAATGGCAACAGAGAAATATATCGCCTTGAATCCCCTCAGGAATGCTGCTGATATACCTGAATATCTGAGCTCTATAAGTTCAACATCCGTTAAGACCCCAAGCCTTCTCCATAACCTTGCAAAGAAGAATACTGCCATCATGCCTGATAGGATAAAGCACCACCATTGCCAGTTCTCATAGATACCATGTTCCCTTACAAGACCTGTGACATAAAGGGGTGTATCGGAAGAGAAGGTAGTAGCTACCATTGATGTCCCTGCAAGCCACCATGGAAGGTTTCTTCCTGATAGGAAGAACTCATTCATACTGGACGACGCCCTCTTTGTGAAGTATATTCCAATCAGGAGGGAGAGGAGCATATACACCCCTATTATGGAGAGGTCAAGGTAGGAGAGATTCATGTTGCCTTCTCACAGAGGAGTGTTCCGACACCCCTCTGGGCATAATCAGATCCCCAGTAAGCGGCAATAAGGTTATCTGCCTCTATCTTATCAAGTATATAGGGGGAGCCAAAGGATATTACAGTCGAAGTATATGATTCCCTTAAAGCATCTTTAAGAAGTTGATAAACACCCTGATTCACACCACTTCTTCCTTTCCAGGCAGAAACCTTAGAAAAAATACCTACTATAAGTGGCTTACTATTAACATTTTTAAGAACCCTTAATCTCTCGCTGGATAGATTATCTGAATCTATATAAATTACCTCAATAGATGAAGACTTTGTCTTTAATGTATCAGTAAAGGCATTTCCGGCTCCAGAGTTATCATCATCGAGTATAAGCAATATAGATCTTTCTAAAAATTCAGGAATCCCTTTTATAACTTTTATTGCCTTTTTCGAAAGTGTTTCAGCAACTTTGTTTTTAGCTTTTATATCGATGGTTGACCCCAATCCTTCCATCCCCTCTTTCATTATACTGAATCTTTCTTTCGCCTTGGATATCCTCTTTAGAGATCCTTCGACCAGCAATTCAATCTCTTCCCATTTTGATAAAAGACTTTCTATTACGGATTCAGGGTTCTCGGGATGGAGGATAATATCGACTCCTGCCTTCAACGCCAAAAAGCATGCCTCATCTTCATTGTATCTCTCTTTTATCCCCCCCATATTCATTGCATCTGTTATCACAATCCTTTTAAATCCGAGATCCTTTCTCAGAAATCCATTGATTACCTTATATGAAAGGCTTGCAGGACTATCGGGGTCTATGGCATCAACCCTGAGGTGACCTGCCATGATCATCTGAACACCTGCCTTTATGGCATCGGCAAAAGGACGGAGTTCTATCCTTCTTAATGTATCTATTGGTTTTTTTATTACCGGTATTTCTAAGTGAGAATCCCTCTCTGTATCGCCGTGACCTGGAAAATGTTTTGCACAGGCTATAAGACCAAGGAACTGAATACCCTTAATAAATTCTCTTCCGAACCAGGTAACCTTCCCGGGGTTATCGGAAAAGGCCCTTGTGCATATAATAGGGTTTTCAGGATTGGTATTAATATCCAGCACAGGAGCAAGGATCACATTTATCCCGACCTCTATTGCCTCTTGGGACATAATCTGGATTGCCTCTCTAAGAAGTTTGATGTCGTCTTTATTTTCTGTATCTATGGCTGATCCTATAGCCAAAGCACTCGGGAAAAGGGTCCCACCTTCAATCTGCTGTCCGAGACCCTGTTCAAGGTCCGAGGCGATAAAAAGGGGTGTCTTAGATATCCGTTGCAGTTCTTTAAGGGCCTTTTTAACATCCTTGTATTTTCCACCAAAAAGGATGAAACCACCGATCCCTTGTTCTACAAGCCTCTTAATTTTTTCGAAATAGGTTGAATCTGTGAGACGCCTGCCTTCAAGTCGCGGAACAATGAGTTGGGAAACCTTCCTTCTTATAGATTTTCCCCTAACCATTCTTTTCCATTCCAATCATCACCGATATATGATGCCACAAATTTCAAAAAATATCACCATCTCCCTTTCAATGGAAATAGCCAATCTTCTCCACTTTGAAAAGATAACGACCATCCCTCACCATAGATGGCATCTCGATAAAAAATATAGAATCTTTCCATTTTTAGTTTTACTTTCTGCTATAATTGAGATTAACAACATTTTGATTTTCTAAGTTTGGAGTCCCGATAAATCGGGACTCCAAACAAAAAGGAGGTAGTATAATGGATGAAAGAGATGTTTACAGTGCAAAGGAGGCAATGCAGTCTGCAATGAAGAAAGGCCCTATGAGGCTTGCGCTGATTATTGGTGCAATTCTGGTCGGTTTTCTGTTTTTAAGTCCATGGGTTCAGATTGGGGCAGGTGAAAGAGGGATCGTCCTTAATTTTGGCGCTGGTCAAAAGGATGTGCTTGGAGTAGGGCTGCATTTCAGGATACCGATAATGCAGAAGATTGTCCAGATGGATGTCAAGGTTCAGAAATCTTTAACAAAGTCTGCTGCTTCATCGGCTGACCTTCAGGAAGTGAGTTCAGAGGTTGCGCTTAACTATCATATAGTTCAGGATAAGGCAAATATTG
>JACRGW010000115.1 GCA_016212195.1 Nitrospirota bacterium | reverse complement strand
TTATCAGTCTCTTTTCAAGGAGGTTCTTAAGAATCCCTTCAATATTAACCCCCCTTATTGCTTCGATATCCGATCTTATAACAGGTTGTTTGTAGGCTATGATAGCAAGAGTCTCCACGGCTGCCCTCGAAAGTCTTGATGATAGCCTTACAAGGTTAAACTTTTTCACCCATGGGGCAAACTCCGTCCTTGTAAGGATTCTATAACCTCCGGCAACCTCCAGAATCTGAAGACCACCTTTTCTTTCCTCGTATTCCCTCCTGAGTTCCTCAAGGAGTTCCTTAATCTTTTCTATTGTTACATCATCAAAGATACCTTTCAATTTATCCGGTTCAAGAGGTTCTTCAGAAAGGAATAGAAAGGCCTCAAGGATAGCTTTGATCTCTCTTTCATCCATATTAAAAACTGTCGGCAGTATAACAGAAAAGAAAGTGTATGGCAATTTTTTTCATAGTTGACTCAATGAAAGATATGGTATATCTTATTATTTATGCTTAAGGAATTAGGCATAAGAAACTTTGCAATCATCGATACTCTTGACATTACCTTCGGCGCTGGACTTAATGTCCTTACAGGCGAGACCGGTGCTGGAAAATCGATCCTTGTAGATGCAATCGAACTTGTTCTCGGGGAAAGGGCATCTTCTGATGTGGTAAGGAAAGGAGCAAAGGAGTCAATCATTGATGTAATTTTCGAAAACGAAAACATAAAGATTCAAGGTTTTAAAGATATTGGAACAGATGCAGATAAAGAGATCATAATCCGAAGGATTATAAATCCATCCGGGAAAAGCCGAGCCTACATTAACGAAAGCCCTGTAACACTCTCTACGCTGTCAGAGATCGGAAAGGCTCTATTAGATATACATGGACAGCACGAACACCAGTCTCTCCTTTCTGAAGAAAGACAGATGGACCTCCTCGATAGTTTCGGTAATCTTAAGGACGAAAGAAATAAAGTAGAAAGACTCTACCTTAGTATGAAGTCATTGAGGGATGAGTTGAATAATCTCGAGTCAGGAGAAAGGGAAAGGGCACAGAAGGAAGATCTATTGAAGTTCAAGAAATCAGAAATTGAAGGTGTAAGACTGAAGATAGGGGAAGATCAGGAACTTGAAAAGAGAAGGATAATCCTTTCAAATGCCGAAAGGTTATCCTCCTTAGCTTCCGAGGCATATGAAAGACTTTACTCAAGAGACCCCTCTGTTCTGGATAATCTTTCCAATGCTCTCAATTCACTGAAGGAGATAAACCTGATGAATCCTGTTTTCACTGAAACCATTGAAGGATTAGAGGGTAGCCTGCTTCAGATCGAAGATGTGGCAAGGAGCCTGAGGGGTTACAGAGAAAGCATAGAAAATGACCCTAAGGTGCTTGAAGAAATAGAGGAACGACTGGATCAGATCTCGAGGCTTAAGAAGAAATATGGCTCTACCATAAACGAGATATTAGAATTTTGTCAGAAGGTTGAAATTGAACTTAAGGGAATTGAAGGACGTAGTGAGAGGATAGAAGAGGTTAAAAGAGAGATCGAAGTAAGGAGGCAGGAACTTACAAGTGAGGCTAAGAGGTTATCAGAAAAGAGGTCAAAGATATCCAAAGAGATAGTCAAAAGAATATCCGCGGAGCTTTCTCAACTCGGAATGGGTGGCCTCACATTCCTGATAAGGCTTTTTCAGGAGCCAGGTATGGATACGACTGATGGATACAGGGTTACTTCAAAGGGAATAGACAGGGTAGAATTTCTTATCTCAAATCCAGGAGAAGATCCAAGACCTTTAGCCAAGATCGCCTCAGGAGGTGAACTGTCAAGGGTAATGCTCAGTCTTAAGACAATCCTTGCCGGAGTAGACGATACACCTACATTGATATTCGACGAGGTGGATGCTGGGATTGGTGGAAAGACATCCGATTCTGTGGGCAGGAAGCTCAAACTAATCTCTAAGGATAGACAGGTACTCTGCATCACCCATCTTCCCCAGATAGCAAGCCTTGCCGATAGTCACTTCCTCGTTGAAAAAAAGATAAGGGAGGGAAGAACCATAGCAAAGGTAAGGATACTTGATAGAAAAGAAAGGATAGAAGAAATAGCAAGGATGCTTGGTGGAAAAACTATCACTGGTACATCCATGAAATATGCTGAAGAGATGGTAAAAGCAGGAATTGAGAGACAGTGAACAGTTAAATGTAAAGGAGGATTGTGAGCAGTAAAGAGAGTACTGTAGGAAAGATAATTATCTTTAGCAAAAGGTGTAAAGGTTGTGGCCTCTGCATCCCCGCCTGCCCCAAGAACCTCATAGCCATAGGTAAGGATTTTAACGAGCAGGGCTTTCACCCTGCCTATTTTATCTCAGAAAATGGATGCACAGGCTGTGCACTCTGTGCTGTTAGCTGTCCTGATTTAGCGATAGAGGTTTATAAGATTAAGAGTTGAGAATTATGAGTTTAGAGTTAGGGAATAAGATCTTAATGAAAGGCAATGAGGCGCTTGCAGAGGCAGCCATTCAGGCAGGATGCAGATTTTATGCAGGCTATCCCATAACACCGCAGAACGAGATACCAGAGTATATGGCGAGAAGGATGCCTGAGGTTGGAGGTGTATTCATTCAGGCAGAGAGTGAGATATCTGCAATAAATATGGTCTATGGCGCCTCAGCAGCAGGTGCACGGGCGATGACATCATCAAGTAGTCCTGGTATAAGCCTCAAGCAGGAGGGGATATCCTTTCTTGCATGTGCGGAACTGCCTGCTGTGATAGTAAATATCCAGCGTGGTGGACCCGGACTTGGGAGTATCGCAGCATCACAGTCCGACTATTTCCAGGCAACGAAAGGTGGCGGACATGGAGATTACAGACTACTCGTATACGCACCTTCAAGCGTCCAGGAGATGATTGACCTCACGATCAAGGCATTCGATAAAGCAGATGAGTATAGAAATCCTGTAATGATCCTCGGAGATGGTGTTATCGGACAGATGATGGAACCTGCCACAATAAAAACAGACAATACATACAACCTCCCCAAAAAGGACTGGGCCTTAACAGGATGCAAGGGGAGGAAACCGAATGTCATCAAGACACTCCATACGGAAGAGGGAGTACTCGAGGAATTAAACATCAAACTTAAAGATAAGTATGAGAGAATGAAAATAAACGAGGTAATGTATGAAATCCTCTTTCCTGAAGACGCAGACCTGATTGTAGTAGCCTTCGGAATCGCAGCAAGGATCTCGAGTTCAGCTGTAACGATGGCAAGAAAGGAAGGATTAATTGTAAGCCTCTTCAGACCGATTACACTCTTTCCGTTCCCTGAGAATGAACTTAAAAAACTGGCCGACGAACCTGCTTTAAATGGAAAAAGGAAATTTTTAACAGTCGAGATGAACCTCGGTCAAATGGTCGAGGATGTGAGGCTTTCTGTAGAAGGTAAAAGTAAGGTAGATTTCTATGGACGAACAGGGGGCTCCATCCCTACACCAGAGGAAATACTCGAGGTGATAAAGACATTAATATGATAGCTGAAAACTATCACCCCTCACCCTAACCCTCTCCCACAAGGGGAGAGGGTTAGGGTT
>JACRGW010000114.1 GCA_016212195.1 Nitrospirota bacterium | reverse complement strand
CGCATACGAATACCTCTTCTCCGCCAATCCTGTGAAAAAGATGAGAGAAGAAAAATGCTCCGGGCCATTTCTCTCCATTACCAACAGTAAAGGGGACAACGCCCCTTTTTCTGAGCTCCCTGCATATATCAAGCATCTCGTCAAAGGTCCGGGGTATTGAGAAACCGAATTCTTTAAAGACCCTCCTGTTATACCAGACAAAGATACATCCCTGCTCCAGGGGTACTGCAAAATCTTTTTTACGAAACCTCAGAGGATGCAGCGCAGCCGGCACAAAATCCTCTCTCCAGCCATTATTCATGTCATAAGTCATGTCATGGACAAGACCTGCATCAGATAATTCTTCAAGAACACCGCCGCCACAGGTATGAAAAATATCCGGTGTATCATCAGTAGGGAGTTTTTTATTCAGGGTATACATAAGCTGATACCAGTTCCTCATAATCGTTGATTCTATCTTGATATCAGGATGGCTCTCTTCAAACCTCTTTATAATCCTGTCTATCAACTGATGGTATTGTACTGCACAATGGTGACGGTCAAGGCAGTGGAACCGGAGAAATCTTAGCCTTATCTTCTTCAATCTAACTGCCCTTTCAAATTCTTCGTAGTTTCGGCTATATCCCATACTGAAGGATTTTGTTTCCTTATATAGAAATCATAATAACCCAGGAGTCTTCCAAGTATCTCCAAGAATACTACACCCAGTGCCCATAATAACTCCTTTCCTGTCCATCTTATCTCTTTTATAAAAGGTATCAAAATATTTCTCCATGGGGTGGTAGAGACAGAGTAGTTTTGAGTTCGTTTAACATATAGATGCCCGGCAGTTATTCTCCGGCGCTGTTTTAGAAAATCCTTTATGTTTTCAGGCCCTTTATTGTAAGCCACGGCATCTTTTATATATCTTAATCGGTAACCATCTCTGGTAATTATAGCCTCAGTACTCGCTTCATCCACTGCGGTATCAAGGGGTATCTCTTTAACTATATTTTTTCTAAAAGCAATGAGTTCACCCATCTTGGGGCGATTGAGCGAAATCCTGTGGTGGAGTTTCCACAGCAGGTTGACTGTGAAACCCAGAAAGCTATCAGGATTATTAACCGGCACAGGATGCCCGCCTGTCATACCAACTGTTGGATCTAAAAAGGGGGTTACCAGATTCTCAATTGCATTTGTTTCGGGTATGGTGTCTGCGCTCTCCAGTATAATCACTTCTCCCTGAGACGTGGACAGGAAGAGATTTATGGCTGATGCCTTTCCTTCTCTATTTTTCTGGACAATGAGATTAATCCTTCCATCCCTTTTACTGTAATCCCTGACAATCTCCTCTGTCCTATCTGTACAGCCGCTTGCCACCACAAATATCTCCTTAATGGCGCAGACTGAAAGTCTCTGCGTAAGAAGGGCATTTAGTAATTGTTCTATGTTAGCCTCTTCATTATAAGCCATTATTCCTATACTGCAGTTGAGCATTTCAAATCTTCCCCTTCTTTATCCATTCGTTGGCAATAATTGCCTGACCAAGGGCAATCCCTCCGTCATTTGGAGGAACCCGGTGATGAGTATACACTCTGAAACCACTTGCGTTGAGAAGGGCAAATGTCCTATCCAGAAAAAGGGCATTCTGAAATACCCCTCCGCTCAGCACAACACAATTTATTCCTCTTAGCTCACGAATCCTCAGACAGACATTCAGGACAATGTGAGCAATAGTGTTATGGAATCGGGCAGATATTATATCAACACCTGCTCCACCTGCAATGTCTGAAACTATCCCTTTTATTACTGGCCCCATTACAATCTCTGTTTTACCTTCATATTCCCTCAAGCTGAATTGATACATCCCAGCCTCTTCAGGGTTAGCCTTCATCTCAAGCTCAATAGCTGCCTGCCCTTCATAATAAACCTCTTTCCTCACTCCAAGGAGAGCAGAGACGGCATCAAATAATCGCCCTGCGCTTGATGTCAGGGGAGAGTTAATCTTTTTATCTATCATCTTCCTGAGTATCTTGAATTTATCTCTATCGAGTCCTT
>JACRGW010000110.1 GCA_016212195.1 Nitrospirota bacterium | reverse complement strand
GGTTTATTCCAAAATATTCATGAATAAGAACATTCCTGAAATCAGATATTTTCCTCCATTCAACAAAAGGATATTTGTCCTTTATCTCCTGTGGTATTTTGCTTGATGCCTCTCCTATTATTTCAAGATTTCTCACAATGGCATCTATCCTCATTCTATCCTTTTTAAGCTCTTCAAAGGCAAGATTGCCCACATAGCCCTGAATGTTTTTTACAGATTCCAGAATATCCTCAAGATAAAGTAGATAACTCCTACGCATAGACTACTTCCTGCAAGATGTCATCTTTTAACTGAGGCCGGAGTGCCTCAACGGTTACTAAATCCACCTTCCTGCCAAACAAGTCTTCAAGGAAATATTTGAGGTCCATATAATTGTCAAAGGTCTCATATTCTTCTTCAAGTTCGATAAGAACATCAATATCACTACCTTCTTTGCCCTCGCCCCTCGCAAATGAACCGAATACGCCTATTTTTTTTACACCATATTTTTTCTTTATGGCGCCTTCTTGTCTTTTCAGTATTTCAATTGCATTCATTTTTTACCCCTCTCTTCTATCTCAAGGTCTTTGACCCTTATTTTACCTGCAATTAAAGGTAAAAGCAAAGACTATAAAAACTCCTCCTTAAACGCCTTGTCCAGAATGCATGGCATCAAGGGTTTAATATCCCCAGTCCCATCAATCTCCTTAATCTCCTCTGTAAGTTCAGCCTTTATCAGCTTTCGCAGATTGTCGATGGATTTTTGTCAAGAGTGTAGACCTGTCCCCTTCGACGTCAAAATAAAAGATCAGCTCCCAGTCAGAAATCCAGCTTATACAAAGGAGTGCTTGTCCGCCTTCCCGCTATTCGCTGGTAAGTTTATTGACAACCCCTAACGCTCAGGTACGTTTGATATTCTCTGGTATGCTACTTGCGTTTCATAGCTAACCCTACCGCTTAATCAGTTCCTTAACTACTCAGGGTTTCTATTCATAAGATCACCAAATCGTTCATAAGATAAGCCATTCGGTTGTTAACGACTCAAAATGATCATCAAGGGCAACAGTTTATTCTTAATCTATCTCGATTGAGGCCCGATCTTTAAGAGAATATATAAAGAATGGAAAGATAAATATATACTTTATAACATATTGATAATTAGTCTAATTTTTACTCTATTCTTATTCGTGGCAATTTTTCTCTTGGCAATCGTTTCAAAATGTGCTATTGTTTTCTTAACTTTAAGAAAGGATATATTATATAGGAGGAAACAATATGGAAACTGGACAGGTCAATAAAAAAACTGAAGGTAAAAGAGCCAGGAGCTCAGCATACCCAAATTATAATATCGAAAGGTGTATAGAATTTGCAGGAAAGATTTTTGATAGAGGTGCAAGAAATGTATTATTGGACGTTGCAGCTAAGGAAATGAGTTATAGCAACAAAAAAGTAGGCCCATTCCTATCCTTGAGAGCTGCTGCTAAATACTTTGGCCTTGTTGAATATGAAGGGGATTATATTTCTGTATCCGAAAACTATATTAATGTTTTGCTTGAAAAGTCAGAGGATAGAAAAAAAGAATTCATACGCCAAGCAGTATTACAGCCAGCCCTCTATGCTAAATTATTTGACACCTTTGGCGGCAAACAACTGCCAACTGAACAAGATTTAGCAGTAAGACTTTCTATAGATAAAAAATATGGTATCTCAAAGGATGCAAGTAAAGATGCCGCAAGAGTGTTTATTGAGTCAGTAAAATATGCAGGCCTATTGGATGAAAACAATTACCTTAAGATTCCTGGTCAGCACACAGAAGTAGAACAGGCGATTCCTCCCGAAAGGCAAATAACTGAGGGAAAAACATCGTCTTTTAAAGAGAAATTACCTTCTTCCTTAGATCACTACGAATTTACTTTAGAAACTGGGAATAAAGTTGTCCTTGCTCTGCCACCAAAACTATCCACTAAAGATAAGAATCGCTTAAAGATGTTGCTAGACCTTATACCCGATGTAAGTGATAACAAAATGACTTTAACGGCTGAAGCTAATGACTCAACGTAGGGGGAACTGATTTGCGGAAATATCTTTTTACCCGACAGTTTGAAAAATCCTTCGCAAATTTGCCTGAGGATATTGTTGAGCTTTTTGAAAAGAAACTGCCATTTTTTCTAAATGATGTTTCCCATCCATCTTTCAGAACGAAGAAAATAAAAGGGTTAAAGAGTCTATCTATATGGGAATCATCATTAACGATGAACTACAGGTTTACCTTTGAAATAGATAAGGAAGGTAGAATTATTTTCCGCAACATCGGAACACACGCTATTTTAGAAAGAAAGAAGGTTTAGCGGCTCTTTTTAGGAGTAGTAAGCTCTTTTCTTATTTTTCTTAAGTAAGAAATACCTTCCTCCGCAGTAGAAAATACCTTGGATATCCTGCCCTTTTTAATATCTTCTTCTGCCTTTTTCTCGGCCTCCTGCCATTCTTTAGTCCAGAACCATGTCTGGTCAGCATCTATCAATTTCTTTGCTTTCACAACAAGCTTATCATCAACAAACTCAAAATCAAGGTAATCGCCAGTAGCTATACGAAGTCTCTCCATTACCTCCTTAGGTATTCTTACCTGACCACTTGGGCTCACTTTTACAATAGGCATATGTTTAATATACACAATTAAACTTATTTTGTCAAATTTTTCTTTATCCAAACAACTCTCCCTGCAATTTCTGCAAAATCTTATTCTGTAATTTCTGGCTGGTGATTGAAGAGATGCGGTCAGAGATTATTTGATCGATCCTTTCTTTAAGAGCTTTGAGTTCAGGAAGGATTTTTGAGAGGTAAGATTCATCTTTCGGGACTTTGACTTCCTCAAGCCCTGATTCAAGCCATATCTTCAGATACTCTGCCTCATTTTCTATTATCATCATCATTTATAATTACCTAATTCTTTTTCATCAAAAGGGCTAAAATAGGGAGGTTTCAATTCAATAAGGCATAATACTTTCTCACTCTTTGGACCTTCAAAGATAACAACATCAGGTTGTTTCCTGTAGGCCCCAACGGTCTCCTGTTCAGCAATACCGATAGGCAGATTCTTTTCTTTGACTATCTGGTTAATCCACTCAACAAATTTTTGGTTGGCAGTGCGTTCAGTTTTGTGGCTGGATATATCAAAAGGACTTGTAACTCTCGAGGGCTTTTCTGTGAGCTTGGTCTTTTTCATCTCAGTAGCTTATTAAAGTCTTCTTCTGTAAGTTGTGCTTGTTTTAACATCTTATGAAACAATGCTTTAGGAATGTCTTTACCGTGTTGGTGGCTTAGTCTGACTTGGAGGATTGTTCCATCTGGAAGGATCTTCTGCCATGTCTCGTGTTTCTTTGACCTCACAAATTTGAAACCGGCTCGATCCAATACTTTTCGAAAGTCATTATATGTAGGCATCAGGTAAAGAGTTCCCTGACCCTTTCTTTTGTACCACGGTTATGTATCTCGATGATATATGGTTTATGGGATGACCTATTTGGGCTTTTACTAAATAGCTCAAAATCTTCCATGTATTGTTCTGCATAATCTATCGCTATATCAATTAGATCATCCAGTGACTCTTCAGGGGTATTACCCTCAGTGGCAAGATCAAGTTCAGGACAACTTGCAACATAAACTCCTTCTGAGGGTTCTATTATGGCAGTTAGTTTATCCGATACATCTTTTATTGCAATAGGCATATCACACCTCCGTTATTCTTTATTATATTCCTTTAACACCTCTTTAGCAATCCTTCTTGCGATCTCGAAGGCTGCTGCGATCCTTATGATTTTCACATCCCCAAGACCTTTGAACTCAAGGAACCTTTCAAGGGGCTGGTTTGCCATGCCCTTGAATGAACCGAATCTGTCAATAATCTCTTTTGCTATATCCTCTGCTGATTTTCCTTTTGTGCCTGTGGAAATAAGGATTGAGAGGAGTTCAGCATCTGTTAATAAATCTGCCCCAAGTTCTCTCAGCTTACCGCCAGGGTGTTCCCATGTTTTCATAAGATTCCTCCTGAAAAATTAGGATAATGGATTGATTAATCTGCCAACTGCCTTGCTGATTTCCTTATCCATCTCCTTTTCAATAGCGATGATTTTTGCCTTATTCTTCGGAGCCCACCCATGCTTTATGCGGCTTGCATAATGCACAGTCCTTCGATTTTTTATCTTTGTAGACCTTTCCCATCGATACGGAAAGAATATTGCAAATAAATATAGAACGCAATGGTAAAAGGTGCAAATACTCCAGAACTTGGTTATCAGCCTTTAGCCTAACATCCCTGCTGACAGTTACTTTTCAAATATCCCCTTTAACTTCGAAAAGAATATCTCGATGAGGAGGCCGAAGAAGGCACCTATAAGTCCGCCTATTCCAGAGATGATTATGAATATAAAAGAGAGATAGGTTATGACAAGCGGTTTAAAATTGCCGATCTCCTTCCCGAAGAGGTTTACCATGTCCTTCCTTGCGGCATCATACCATCCACCTTCGAAACCCTTGCCAAAGAATGTCTCGAGAGAACCCGAGACAGCAATAGCGGTTATTATCCCCGCAATACCACCGATCAGGATCCCCTTTCTTATTCCTGAAAGGCTTCCCATACAAGAAAGATTTATCACATAAAATCCTTTTAATCAAGCAGATTGACAGATAAAGGTATTTGATATATCTTAAATTAATGAAGATAAACCTTAAAAGGAATACACTTCTTGGGAAGATCCTCCTTCCTTTTGTTGTCCTTTCCTTTATTGCTATCATTGTGGTTGCACTTTTTGTAGGTGAGATTCTCACCCTTCGTATGGAAGAGAGTACAACAAAGGAGATAATCTCCTATAAGGATACTATTGAGGGTTTTTTCAGGGACAAAGAGAAGCAGGCGATTCTCTATGCAGAACTCCTTGCCGATGAAAGGAGGATACTGGAGAAGTATGGGGGGAAACATCTCATGGGACTTTCCCATCTGAGTCTTTTCATGCAGGAAGGGCTCAAGATATATCTTGAACCATTAAGATTTCTTAAGGAGGGTGATACACAGCAGAAGGGGTTGATAAAGAAGGGTCTGTCCGGAGAACTCGCATCAGGTTTTATCCCGAAATCCATAGGTAATGTTATCAGACTCGATTATGATGTTGTGGCACCCATTGATAGGGGAGCAATCATCATGGTAGGTTTTAGCTTCGATAATGAGTATTTAAAAGGGGTAAAGAAGAAGATAGGAAATGATATATTTATTCTCTATGGTGACAGGGTTGTGGCATCTACACTCAGAAAAGAGGAAGAAAGAAGGGAGATACAGAAGAAGGTTACACAAGAGATTATTGATAGAATAACGAAGAAGGGTGAGTCTGTAATCGAGAGGATATTTCTTGAAGATAGGGAATACAAGGCTATATTTGCACCGCTCAAGAAGGATGAGACGGGCAGTGCTATATTTGGTATCGTGATGTCCACAAATGACCTTGTCCTTGCCAAAAAGAAGATCGTCGTGAATTATATTGCCATATCGCTTTCGATCATGGCGGTACTGAGCCTTATAAACTATATCGTTGTAAAGAGAAGCCTCCGCCCCCTCAAGAGGCTTTCAGCAATGGCAGACAGGGTGGCAAGGGGAACCCTTTCACAGAGGATTGATATAGAGTCTTCTGACGAGATCGGGATAGTGGCATCATCATTCAATAATATGGTCGAGTCCCTCATAAAAGAGGAAGAACAACTTAACCTCACAATTAAACAGATGATAAGACAGGAGAAGTTCGCCTCTATAGGTGAGATTGCAGCAGGCATCGCCCATGAGATAGGGAACTCCCTTGCCATAATCGTTGCGTATTCAAAGATGCTGGTTAACAAGGGTTGTGATGAAGATACAAGGGAGTGTCTCAACTACATAATGGATGCCGCTATGAGGATGGACAGGATTACAAAGAACCTCCTTATGTACGCAAAGCCCTCATATCAGCAGGAACTCCTCGATATTAACAGGATAATCGAAGAATCTATATCGGTCGTTTTGTTTCAGTGCGAGCGTGACGATACATCCTGCAGGATCGAAAAGAATCTCAGCGAAGGTCTGCCATCTGTTATGGGGAATAGAGGAGAACTCCAGCAGGTCTTTATAAACCTCTTTATAAACTCTGTGCAGGCGATGCCTCAGGGTGGTACCATATCTGTCTCAACAGAAAAGATAGATAAGGATATAGTCATAAAGGTGATAGATACAGGTGAAGGGATTCCGGAAGAGAGCAGGGAGAGGATATTCGATCCCTTTTTTACAACAAAGCCCAAAGGTACAGGCCTTGGCCTGAGTATAACCCAGCGCATAATAGAGAACCATAAAGGAGAGATACTGGTATGTAGCGAGCCCGAGAAGGGTACTACATTTATAATCAGACTGCCTGCAGTTCAGGAATCCTGAGAAGCTGCTTTCTTTTTTTCCTCTTCTATAATACGCTCAAACTCAAGGGGATGATCTTCTATTAGGTCTACTATCGATATCTTCCCCGTAAGCCATACCCAGCTCATCGGAAAGACACGGCTTTTCAGATGTACATTATAGAAGTGCCAGAGGATACCAAGAAAAAGTGCGATGAGCGCCTCGGTGCTATGTGCAATGTATGCAACTCCCCATATCCAGAAAGAAGACCATCCCGGCAGTATATCCGCTGTCAATGTGGGGAACCAGTACATAAATCCCGTTACAGTCATAACAAAGACAATAATCACTACAAGCCAGTAGTCAAGTTTCTGGAGATAGGTATACCTGCCGAATTTCGGTCTTTCATCGGAGATGCCGGTTAGATACCTTATGTTTTTCCAGCAGTCCTTAATGTCCTTCACCTGAGGGAGGATGTCTGTCCCTAATCTTTTCTTATTTGAGAGGTAAATAATATATCCGATATGATATATGACATCTACGATGAGGACGACTGCCCCAAATCTATGGACATGTCCTGCCATTTCTATACCTCCCCAGAGGTTTATCCATGCCTGAGATATCTTGAGTTCAGGGTATTTCAGGGTGAATCCTGATGCAGCGAGATAAAATACAGATGTAAATAGTACTATGTGCTGTATCCTGTAGTGGATATTCATCCTTTCTATTTCTTTGGGGAGATTCTTCATGATTGTAATCAAAGTATATTTTATGGAGGATTCTCTGCCTTTTCTCCTTCTCTTTGTTATTTCGGAATATATGTCAAGGACAAAGTGAAAAAACAGAAGGAAAACAACAGAGATGATCATCCAAACCATAACAATTCTCACATAGAAGGCTGTGGGATTGTTCTTTGAGTCAACCGGCCTGTGGGTAAAGGCACGGGCGAATTCCTCTGTTGCCCCTCTATGGCATCTCAGACAGAGTGTCACCTTATTTGTTCCAAAGACAGGAGATTCAGGATCATTATGACTTTTTATATCGTGGCTGCCGTGGCATATTACGCAATTAGGTGTCTCACGGCTTCCCAATGCATACCTCTTCCCATGGAAATGTGCCCTGTAGGATTCAACGACATAGATATTCAATCCATACCTTGATGCAATAGTTCTGTCGCTGTGGCACCTTGCACAGGTCTCGACTATCCTATGCCTTGATGAAGATGATAGAGGGTCTGAGGATTTCCTGATATAATGGGGAGGGCTATGGCAGTTTGTGCAGAAAGCGGCATTCTGGATACCTTCTTCAAGTATCGCCTTTCCGTGAATACTCTTTCTGAAGACCGAATATTCCCTGTTATGACATTCCACACAGGAGGCAACTGTTAATGCATCCTTACCTTTTCCCTTAAGATATTTTGATATCTCTTTCACCTTATTAGATGTCATATCTTCAGAGACGACATGAGTCATCTTCTGAAACCTTATAGCATGACAGCCTGTGCATTCGAGTTTGCCATGGACTGAGTCTTTATATCCCTTTTCGTCAACAAACCTTTCGTCCTTGAATCTGCTGTGGCAGATTATGCATTTTACATCTAATTCTGATGCAATAGCGGAGAAAGGCAATATGGATATGAAGAAAGAAAGGAAGGCAGAGAATCTATACAGACTCTTTCCTGTAAGGTATATTGTATTTTTTGAGTTTCTCATAGAAGTTCGGTCTTGGCATTCCGGCCTCCATTGCAGCCCTACTGACCCTCCCCTCATGTTTCTTTAGGAGCGATAGTATGTATTCTTTCTCGAACCTTTCTTTTGCCTCCCTGAAAGTGAGAGTATAATAGGATGGTATTTCCACCTTAGATTTATCCCTTAATTCGTCTGGCAGGGTTGGTATATCAATCTGTTTACCGTCAGACATTAACACCGCTCTTTCCATCAGATTCTCGAGTTCCCTCACATTGCCGGGCCAGTGATAGTTCAACAGGAAGCTCATTAGTGCCGGTGAGATGGTCTCGACTGATTTTGAGAATTTCTTGTTGTATTTAAGCAGGAAGTAATGAATCAGAAGGGGGATATCCTCTTTCTTTTCCCTGAGAGGAGGCAGGTTTATCGTGAATATATTTATCCTGTAGAAAAGGTCTTCCCTGAAATTTCCTACCTCCACTTCTTTTTTGAGGTTTTTATTTGTAGCAGATATAATCCTCACATCGACTGTAAAGGGTTTCCTTCCACCTACTCTCAGTATCTGACCGTCCTGGAGTACCCTCAGGAGTTTGACCTGAAGGCTTGGAGGCATTTCTCCTATCTCGTCAAGGAAGAGCGTCCCTGTGTTTGCTGCCTCGAAGAGTCCTTCTTTAGATCCAACAGCGCCTGTAAATGCCCCCTTCTCATACCCGAAGAGCTCGCTCTCAAGAAGGGTCTCAGGGAAGGCAGAGCAGTTTATTGAAAGGAATGTCTTATCAGTCCTGAGGCTATTCTTGTGGATTGCCTGCGCGATAAGTTCTTTTCCTGTACCGCTTTCACCCTGGATAAGGACAGTGGCATCTGTTGGTGCTACCTTATCTATCAGGGAGAAGACCTCTTTCATTGCCTTACTCTCACCTATGATATTTTCCCTCTCCTGCAGGGACTTTAGTTTTTCTCTCAGGTATCTGTTCTCGTCAAGAAGTCGCTTGTGCTGGAGGGCGTTCTTTATTGTGATTTCTATAGCATCAGGGTCGAAGGGTTTTGTTATATAGTCATAGGCACCGATCTTTATCGCTTCAACAGCGGTCTCGATCGTCGCATATGCTGTAATTAGAATAACGGGGATGGCAGAGCTATATCCCTTTATATTTCTCAGAACCTCTATACCGTCCATCTTTGGCATCTTGAGGTCAGAAATGATTATGTCAGGATTTTCTCTCTTCGTAACCTCTATACCTTCCTCTCCGTCTTTGGCAAGGAACAATGTATAGTCCTTGAGTAAACGCCTGAACATCTCCCTCATGCCGGGTTCATCGTCTATAACAAGTATTTTTTCTCTGTTCTCGATATCCATATTCATTCAATGGGGATTCTTATATAGAAGGTCGTTCCCTCACCTCTTTTACTCGTAAAGGAGATTTCACCGTTATGTCTCTCAATTATCCTTCTTGATGTCGGAAGTCCCAGACCTATTCCCCAGGTACCCCTTTTTGTAGTAAATAGGGGTTCAAAGATCTTATCCTTTATTTCTTCTGAGATCCCTCTTCCTGTATCTGAGATTTTAATTTCAAGATTATTATTATGCTTTCTGCAACATAAAGTCAAATCTCCACTTCCCGG
>JACRGW010000112.1 GCA_016212195.1 Nitrospirota bacterium | reverse complement strand
AGGGTTCAGACTGCATTCAATACGCCTTATTTCAGGGTTTACACAAACCCTGATGTTATTGGTGTTGAACTCGGAGGGGCACTTAAGAATGTAATTGCTATCGCCTCCGGTGTTTCAGATGGACTTGAATACGGACATAATGCAAGGGCAGCCATGATAACAAGGGGACTCCGGGAGATTTCAAGACTGGGAGCCAGGATGGGTGCTAATCCATTGACCTTTTCAGGACTCTCAGGTCTTGGTGACTTAATACTCACCTGTACAGGGGAGTTGTCGAGGAACCGTACAGTTGGATATAAACTTGGAAAGGGTATGAAGCTTAAAGATATGCTTTTAGAGATGAAGATGGTTGCTGAAGGAATCAACACGACAAGGGCAGCTTATAAACTCTCACGGGAATACGGGGTGGAGATGCCGATAACAGAACAGGTCTACAAACTCCTCTATGAAGATAAAGACCCGAGGGATGTTGTGAAGGATTTGATGGCAAGGGGGCTGAAGGATGAGTAATCCCCCTCAATCCCCCTTTAGAAAGGGGGGGTAAAGGGGGATTTGATCGGATTTGGGATTCATTCAGATGGATCAGAAGAATCTAAAGAAACTTCTTAATAATATCAGAGTAGGTAAGATCAAGACAGCTGAAGCGATAGAGATGCTCAAACACCTTCCTTACGAAGATCTTTCCTTCGCCCATATAGATCATCATAGAAATCTCAGACAGGGGTTTCCTGAGGTGATTTACGGTGAAGGGAAGACTACTGAACAGATAATCGGGATTGCAAAAGGGATACTCAAGAAAGGGAACAGGATTCTAATCACAAAGGCTAAAGAAAGGGTTTATAGGGCTATGAGGAAAATAGAAAAGGGTGCCGTATACCATAAAAGCTCAAGGGCGATAGTAGTCAATAAGGGGAAAGATAAAAAGACAGGGAAGGTTCTCGTTATAACAGCGGGAACATCTGACATTCCTGTAGCGGAGGAGGCAGCAATTACAACTGATTTCCTTGGTAGTTCTGTAGAAACAATTTACGATGTGGGTGTTGCAGGCATTCACAGGCTCTTTGATAAGAGGGATAAATTAATTTCTTCGAGAGTGATTGTCGTTGTTGCTGGTATGGACGGCGCCCTCGCCTCTGTAGTAGGAGGGCTTGTAGATAAACCAGTTATTGCAGTACCAACAAGTGTCGGATACGGTGCGAGCTTCAAAGGCCTCTCCGCGCTCCTTGCGATGCTAAACTCCTGCGCCAACGGGATTGCTGTAGTGAATATCGACAATGGCTTCGGTGCGGGGTGCCTTGCGCATAGGATAAATATGATGGGGTTATAAATGATAGCCTATTTTGACTGTTTCTCTGGAATAAGTGGGGATATGATACTCGGGGCGATGGTGGATGCAGGGATTCCCCTGAATAGATTGAGAAGGGAACTCTCCAAAATGAACCTCAGCGGCTATAAATTAAAAGAAAGGGAGGTAAAGAGGGCAGGTATTAGGGGTACGAAGGTGGATGTATTAATAAGTTCAAAGTTCAAAGTTCAAAGTTCAAAGAGATGGAAAGATATTGAGGGTATTGTTAAGAGATCGTCCCTTTCAGCAGAGATAAAAGAAAAAGGACTTAAGATCATGAGGAGGCTTTTTGAGGCAGAGGGTAATGTCCACGGAGAAAGCCCTGAAAAAGTCCATCTTCATGAGCTCGGTGCAATGGATTGCATTATCGATGTCTTCGGGGCGATAATTGGTATGAACCTTCTGAACTTAGAGAAAATATATTCCTCTCCTTTGAATCTTGGAAGCGGTTTTATTACAGCTGAACATGGAGATCTTCCTGTCCCTGCTCCAGCTACAGCAGAGATACTGAAAGGTATCCCCACATATTCTACTGGAATATCCTATGAACTCACAACACCTACAGGTGCTGCAATTATTGCCGCTATCTCAGATGATTTTATCTCATTGCCTCCTTTTAAGATCGAAAAGATTGGCTATGGTGCAGGCAGTAAAGATATAAAAGGACACCCCAATGTTCTGAGACTCTTTATTGGTGAAGACGGTATGGATTATGATAAGGATGAGGTGGTTGTGGTCGAGACAAATATTGACGATATGAATCCACAGATCTATGAACATCTCATCGAAAGACTCCTCGAAGAAGGTGCACTCGATGCCTATATAACACCGATAATGATGAAGAAGAACAGACCCGCCAATCTCCTTACAATACTTTCTGGAAAGAAAATAATGGGTGTTTTAATAAATACACTATTTAAAGAGACCACTACCTTTGGTGTGAGATTCCATAGTGTATCAAGATACAAGTTATCGAAGAAGATAGAGAAGGTTAAAACAAAGTATGGGACTATTAATGTAAAGGTTGGCCTCAGGGGTGATGATATCATTTCAATCACTCCTGAATACGAAGACTGCAGGGTGATTGCAAAGAAGAAAAAACTGCCCTTGAGGACTATTCTTGAAGAGGTTAAAAGAAAGGCGATTAAATAAAATTAGAAAAGAAAAGGGTAAGAAGATACGCATAGCCCTTGCCCAGATAAATTCAACAGTCGGGGACCTCGAAGGAAATATGAGGAAGATTGAGGATTATATAAAAGAGGCAAAGAAGGCGGAGTGCCACATCGTTGCTTTCCCCGAACTTGCCATCACTGGTTATCCTCCTGAAGACCTCATACTCAAGCCACAATTCATAAAGGATAATCTCGAGGCATTGAAAGAAGTGAAACGCAATACAAGTGGGATAACTGCGATAGTTGGTTTTGTAGATAAGAAGAGTGACTCCACCTCAAAGGATGGAGCAAGTATATATAATGCTGCTGCTATCATTCACGATCGCCGTCTGATAGATATCTATCATAAGATATTACTCCCGAACTATGGGGTCTTTGATGAATTCAGATATTTTAAGGCAGGAAAGAAATATCCTGTCTATACGATTGATGATATTGTTATCGGTGTGAATATATGTGAAGATATATGGTTCCCTGTGGGGCCTACCAGATTTCAAGCACACGCAGGGGCAAAATTGATAATCAATATAAATGGTTCTCCCTATTATGCAGGTAAGAGGTTATTAAGAGAAAAGATGTTGCTCAACAGGGCGAAAGAGAATAAGGTTGTTATAGCCTATGTGAATCTCGTTGGCGGGCAGGACGAACTCGTCTTCGATGGTCAGAGTATCATTGTAAATGAAAAAGGCGAAATAGTATTAAGGGGTAAGGCCTTTGAGGAAGAACTTCTATTCTATGATATAAATATTCCGGAGAAAAATGTTAAAACTGGAGGGAAAAGAAAAGCTGAAAAAATTGTTATAACTAACAAGCGACTTTCTATACCAGTACCTCAGATTCCTGAAAGGGAGATAAAACCACTTTCCGAAATGGAAGAAATCTTCAGGGCTCTTGTCCTGGGAACTAAAGACTATATAGAGAAGAACGGATTCATAAAGGTGATTATAAGTCTTAGCGGTGGTGTCGACTCCTCCCTTGTTGCCACTATTGCAGTTGACGCCATAGGGAGGGAAAATGTGATGGGACTCTTTCTACCCTCACTGTATACCTCTAAGGAAAGCAGGGAAGATACCTATGAACTTGTGAGAAATTTAGGAATAAAATTAATAGAAGTACCAATTACAGAAATATTTGAACAATATCTCAAGACCCTTCCTCGGGAGTTTAAGGATATGCCACAGGGTGTGGCAGAGGAAAACCTCCAGGCGAGGATAAGGGGGAATGTCCTCATGGCCTTCTCGAATAAGTTCGGCTGGCTTGTCCTAACAACAGGTAATAAATCCGAGATGAGTGTGGGCTATGCAACCCTCTATGGCGATATGGCAGGAGGGTTTGCAGTAATAAAGGATGTCCCCAAGACAATGGTTTATAAACTTTGCGAATACAGAAATAAAAGGGAAGGAAATACCCTGATACCACAAAGGATTCTCTGGAAAGAACCTTCAGCAGAACTAAAACTTGACCAGAGGGATTCTGATGTCCTACCTCCTTATGAAGTCCTTGACCCTATACTCAAGGCGTATATAGAAGATGACAGAAGTTTTGAAGAAATATTGAAGATGGGTTGTGATGTCCTGTGTGCAAAGAATGTGATAACGATGATAGATAACAGTGAATACAAGAGGAGGCAGGCGCCTCCGGGTATTAAGATCACACCGAGGGCCTTTGGCAGGGACAGGAGATTCCCTATCACGAATAAATACAGGAGCTACTGACAACAGGATGTAGATAAGGAGATCAAGTCTTTGGATGAACTGAAGAGGGGCTACAGAATTGCTACCATTATCGGCATAGCCATGATTGCGAGTGTTTTTATCTATGCCTTTGTGGTTGAGTTTATAAAGAAGGAGTTTACCCCGTTTGTGGGGTTCTTTCCTTTTTCTGAGGCAGGGGTCCTGAAATACATCCTTTTAGGAATAACCATATCTGAGTTCTTCCTTATCCGTTTTATAAGGAATCTGATCCTCTCAGGCAGGGGAGCAATGTCAGCATCTTATCAGACTGGACAATCTTCAGCATCCATTCAGAGATTGATTACCATGTCTATTATAACTTATGCCCTCTGCGAATCTGTTGCCATCTATGGCCTTGTCCTTTTCTTTTTAGCAGGAGACTCGCTCGATTTCTATACATTTATGTTTATTTCCTTGATCTACTTCGCTATGTACTTCCCGAGGTACAGCCAGTGGGAGGGATGGGTAAAGTGAGTTGAAAGGAAGTAGTTCGCTTAGAATAACTATTAACAACTATACTTCTTGACAAGAATAAAGAATGAGGGAATAATAAATCGTTAGAATTTAAATAAGAGATCATATATGCCTGAGTTTGAAAGACTTAAATATATATTTAAGGACTATCCCTACATAGCCACTGCATATCTTTTTGGCTCTCAAGTTTCAGGAAAAATGGGACCTATGAGTGATGTGGATATAGCAATCCTTTTAAAAGAGAATGCCCCGGAAGGAAGGGAATTGATTCACGAGGAAGATTATCTGGCATTCAGGATTGCGGATGCCGTGCAGGTGAAAGAGGTGGATTTAATAGAACTCAACAGACAGGGACTCATCTTTGTGCATAATGTGCTGAAGACCGGAAAGCTGATTTATGACGCTGACACCAGCTTCAGAATAAGGTTTACAGCAAAAGTTATTTCTGATTACTGCGATTTTGAGCCAACCCTTAGATTTATGAATAACTACTATTTTGAAGGCTACAAAAGGAGACTTGCAACATTATGAAAAAAGAGGATATCCAGACAAAGATTGATGTCATATTTGATAACCTTGAGAAATTGAAGTTTTTCTCCTCAAAGACTTATGATGAATTTATTGCTGATTTCAGAAATATCGATGCAAGCCTCCACATACTCCAGACATCCATACAGGCACTCCTTGATATCGGTAGCTATATTATTGCTTCCCTCGGCCTTAAGACGCCCAATACAAATACAGAGATCATAGAGGTTTTGAGCGAGGCTGGGCACATTGCTAAAGACATGGCAGAGACCTACATTAAAATGAGTCAGTTCAGAAATAGGATCGTGCACCTTTATAACCAGATAGATAAAAAGACGCTTTATAATATCCTTGTGAATGAACTGGATGACATAAAGAAGTTTTATGCAACCCTGCTCAAGATTATTGAGAAACATAAAAACTTGGATTGAACATAAATTGTTAATATGAAAGAATTGACTCTTTATATTCCTCTGACAACCTTAGAGTAGTGAAAATGAAGAGGAATAATGAGGGACACTTCCCACATTATTAATTCTTCCTTTTAGGGCGGCAAACCCGCCTTAGGGAAATATCTCGACTTAATAGCCTCTCATTTTCTCATCGTCAAGAAATATGGGAAGTGTCTTTTATATCCCTAATCACCGGTGGCCTTTAATCGTCTTTTGCAATGCCTTGTTTGATGACTTCTTCTCTATTTGCTCATAAGACAAAAATGGAAGACTTGCCTGTTGCCGGGCATGCTCAATAGTCATTGCTACCAAATTACCTGAAGCATCTAAGTCGATGTAAATATTCTCGTTTATATCTTTTGTTTCGGCAACTTTGTGGTCGGAGAACTCAACCAAGGCTGTGTCGATATCCGAAAAATACTTTATCTTCATTTCACCTCTCCTTTAAAACTTCTGTCAAAGAAAGCATTATGAACTGTCTCTCCATCTGGAAGCAAGATTACGCGGAGAAACTTACCCTCCTCTTTGATCCTTTTCCACTTCCGGATTCTTCCATCAGACTGAACCTCCGAATAGACCGGATTCTTAATAGTCTCCTGAAGATTTGTCTCGGTCAGTTATCCTCTATCGACTCTCTTTTGAGAAAAAATCATCTTAATGAAAGAAAGGAACTTTGAAAATCATTAGATACCCATTTATTGAAAATACAGTCCCTGCGATGGCTGCGATGATTGCGAAATAGAAGACCGGCCGGGATGATGAAAGGATAGAGATCGAGGCCATGACGATGGCTATCTGGAGTAAAACCTCGGCATAGTCGAAATATGGGTCCTTGTTCCTGTTCACATCCCGCTCATGTTCGAGCTTCTTAGCCTCTTCCTCTATCTTTTTCTTCTCGGCCTTATAGCGTACCTCTTCCTCGGCAGAATGCTTGAGCATCGACTCGAACCGCTCCTTAACAGCAGGTCTCATTGACCCTCCCCTTTCGAGAAGGTCAGCTTCAAGCCTTACCGTCATACTCCGATAGAGATGCTCGCGAACCACCTTAGCCTGATAGTACGCCCACTGGTCTGAGGCCTGCTGCTGGGCAAGGATCATTTCCTTCATTGCGTTATTACCGCCAAGAGATGTTATAGCAAGAATGACTGCGAAGACAGCCGTTGTGAGGGCCACGCGTTTTGTAAAGCTCTTTCCTTTTATCTCCTCAAGTTCCCCTGCGTTCGGAAGTTCTACTTCTGCCATAACATTAACCTCCTTTAATCTTATTTAACATAAATCTTCATTCCTTCTGATATTGCCCCATCCAGTCCGAGTTCATTTCCCCATTCATCATATACTTTCTTTCCCGATTTTATTTCCTTCAGGATTCCAGCATTAATCAGGGCATGTTTAACATTCATACCTGGCAAGATATCCACAGGGTTTTCATTCACATAGACCCTCATTATTTAGAATAACATCCCCAAAAAATTATGTAGGTCTTTTTTTATTGGCCACTTCGATCCTAAGCAGTGCCCTTATAAGGGAGGCACGTGCCCTTTCTATATCTATCTCTTCAGCCTTTCTTTCAACTATGGCAATCCTTTCCTCTGCTCTCTTCTTTGCAGCAAGGGCTCTTTCTATATCTATCTCTTCTGCCCTTTCGCAGCCTTCTGCCAGAATTATAACCTTTTCAGGACCCACTTCTGCATAACCCCGGTTGAGAACAAGAAACCACCTCTCGTTACCTATCCTGTATGACATCTCTCCGAGTTTAAGTATGGTGAGAAAAGGAGTGTGATTTGGTAGAACACCAAATTCCCCTTCAAGTCCTGGGGCAACCACCTCATCAACCTCCTCGCTAAGTACGAGACGATAGGGTGTAACTATCTCAAGGAATAACTTGTCAGCCATAACCTCACAAATTCAAAATGCAAATTTAAAAATTCAAAATTTTTTAACCTCAATTTTGCATTTTGCGTTTTTAATTTTGAACTTTATTTACTTAGCCTCTCTTATATCCCAGTTTCTCCGCCTTCCCGATGACCTCCTCTATAGGACCAACCATATAGAAGGCCTGCTCGGGTATATCGTCCATCCTTCCCTCAACGATCTCCTTAAACCCTTTGATAGTATCCTGCAGTTTTACATATTCCCCGGGAGTTCCAGTGAATGTTTCGGCAACAAAGAACGGCTGTGAGAGGAATCGCTGGATCTTCCTTGCCCTGGATACGGTAAGTTTATCATCATCAGATAACTCATCCATCCCAAGTATGGCTATGATGTCCTGAAGATCTTTATACCTCTGAAGAATCATCTGTACCTGTCTTGCCACATTATAATGTTCTTCTCCTATTACCCTCGGGTCAAGGATCCTCGATGTTGAATCAAGTGGATCCACCGCCGGATATATGCCGAGTTCTGCAATATGTCTTGAAAGAACGGTAGTACCATCAAGGTGCGTAAAAACTGTGGCAACAGCAGGATCTGTCAGGTCATCGGCAGGGACATATATTGCCTGCATCGAAGTGATAGACCCCTTCTTTGTTGTACATATCCTCTCCTGAAGTTCTCCCATATCTGTTGCGAGATTTGGCTGATAGCCAACAGCAGAAGGCATTCTGCCAAGGAGGGCTGATACCTCCCCTCCTGCCATTGTGAACCTGAATATGTTATCTATAAAGAGGAGGACATCGTTCCCCTGATCCCTGAAATACTCTGCGACTGTCAGAGCAGTAAGACCGACCCTTAATCTCGCCCCGGGTGGTTCATTCATCTGTCCGTAGATAAGTGCGGTTCTTCCGAGGACACCAGAGTGTTTCATTTCGAGCCAGAGGTCATTACCTTCCCTGGTTCTCTCACCTACCCCTGCAAAGACAGAGTATCCTCCATGCTCCTTAGCGATATTATGGATCATCTCCATAATGATGACAGTCTTTCCCACACCTGCACCGCCGAACATACCTATCTTGCCCCCTCTGGTCATAGGTGCAAGTAGGTCAATGACCTTTATCCCGGTCTCGAAAAGTTCAGCTGTTGGTATCTGTTCATCAAGAGGTGGAGCGGGCTTTATAATCGGGTCTCTCTTTGTTGCCTTTATAGGACCGAGTTCATCCACAGGTTCTCCTATGATATTTATGATTCTTCCGAGCGTCCCTTCACCAACAGGGACAGTTATAGGAGCCTCTGTATCTATCGCCTTAATCCCCCGCATTAAACCATCTGTTGAAGACATAGCAATGGTCCTTACCCTGTCTTCTCCAAGATGTGATGCAACCTCGAGGGTGAGATTAATGGGAGGAATCCCTGAACCAGGGTCACCCGGGTCTTCTATTTTTATACCATTAAGGATAGAAGGAAGTCTCCCAGGACTGAATTCTATATCGACTACAGGGCCTATTACCTGTACAACCTTTCCTTCATTCATGATTTAGAACCTCCTATATTTAAATTCATGATGCAAAGTGAAAAATTTACAATTTCAAATCAAAATTCAAAATTCCTTAATTTTGCTTTTTATTTCAATGCCTCTGCCCCGCCTACAACCTCCATAAGCTCTTTTGTGATGGCGGCCTGTCTTGCCTTATTAAACTGGAGTGTCAGTTTCTCAATAAGTTCTTTAGCATTTCTTGTTGCATTATCCATAGCTGTCATCCTGGCACCCTGTTCGCTTGCCTCAGATTCCAAAAGGGCACGGAAGATCTGAACCTCTATGTGTTTGGGTAAGAGTGTATCAAGGACCTCAGATGCAGATGGCTCATAGATAAACTCTCCATAATGGATTACCTCTTCTTTTTCTACCTTCTGTGGTTCTATGGGAAGGAGTTTCTCGATAATCACCCTTTGATGCATAGCAGATTTAAATTCGTTGTAAACTAAACAGACTTCGTCAAAAAGCTCCTCTGTATAGTTTTTTACAATATCCCTCGCTATTTCCTGGGCATTACTGTAAGTGATCTTTCCTGAAAGACCTACCCATGTCTTCCTCATAGGGATATTCCGCTTCCTGAAGAAGTCCCTTCCTTTCCTGCCTATAGTACTTATAGATGTTTCATAATCATCCTTCTTTTTTTGTCTATTAAAGTCATAGGCCTTTTTTAGTATATTTGAATTAAGGGCGCCACAGAGACCGCGATCAGTTGTTATAACCAGAATCTCGATTTTGCTGCTACTCCTTTTAGCCAGGAGTGAATGTTCCTCTCTCCCTGTCCTCATCGCAAGACTACTAAGGACAGAGAACATCTTGTTTGCATAAGGTCTTGCCTCGAAGATCCTATCCTGTGCCCTTCTGAGTTTTGACGCAGCTACCATCTTCATAGCCTTTGTGATCTGCTGTGTACTCTTAACAGAAGTTATTCGTCTCTTTATATCTCTGAGAGTAGGCATATATCAGTAACAAGTTATAAGTTGTAAGTTGCAAGTTATTTATGGTTCAAAGGTTTTCTTGAATTCCTCTATCGCAGTACCAATTTTAGAACGGAGATCATCATCAATAACCTTCTTATCCCTGAGATCTTTCCTTAGATCCTCTTTCTTGTCCCTCAGATATTTCAGGAATTCCTTCTCAAATTTTTTTATGGATGGGACAGGGACATCGTCGAGAAATCCATTCGTTCCAGCAAAGATCAGAAGGACCTGAGCTTCGACAGGTATAGGGGCATACTGATCCTGTTTGAGTAACTCTACCATCCTCTGTCCCCTCGCAATCTGGGCAAGGGTCGTCTTATCGAGGTCGCTTCCGAACTGTGCGAATGCTGCCAGCTCCTTATACTGTGCAAGGTCGAGCCTCAGCATTCCGGCAACCTGTTTCATCGCCTTTATCTGCGCAGCCCCTCCAACCCTCGATACAGAAAGACCGACATTTACAGCAGGCCTTATGCCTGCATAGAAGAGGTCTGATTCGAGATATATCTGCCCGTCAGTAATAGAGATAACATTTGTAGGTATATAGGCAGAGACATCTCCAGCCTGAGTCTCGATTATCGGCAGGGCAGTGAGAGATCCACTTCCGAGTTTATCAGAAAGTTTCGCTGCCCTCTCAAGGAGCCTTGAATGCAGGTAAAATACATCACCTGGATAGGCCTCCCTTGCAGGAGGACGCCTGAGGAGAAGAGAGAGCTGTCTGTAAGCATGGGCATGTTTTGACAGGTCATCGTATATTATCAAGGCGTGCTTACCATTATCCCTGAAATATTCTCCCATGGCACAACCACTGTAAGGTGAGAGATACTGCATAGTTGCAGGGTCACTGGCTGTAGCAGAGACAACTATGGTATAGTCCATTGCACCATACCTAATGAGGGTGTCAACTACCCTGGCAACACTTGCCCTCTTCTGACCGATAGCCACATAGATGCAAATAACATCGCCGCCCTTCTGGTTTATTATTGTGTCTACCGCAAGGGCTGTTTTCCCTGTCTGTCGGTCTCCTATGATGAGTTCCCTTTGACCCCGGCCGATTGGTATCATAGCATCTATGGCTTTGAGGCCTGTCTGAAGGGGCTCTTTAACAGGTTGTCTCATTACTATACCCGGAGCTATTATCTCAACCTTTCTTGAATGTTTTGCATCAATAGGTCCTTTTCCATCAAGGGGTTGTCCTAAGGCGTTTACAACCCTTCCGACTACAGCTTCGCCCACAGGGACCTCTACTATTCTCTTTGTCCTCTTTACAATATCGCCTTCTTTGATATATTTATCTTCTCCTAAGAGGACAGCTCCGACGTTATCTTCTTCAAGATTGAATACTATTCCATAGATACCGTGAGGAAACTCGAGTAGTTCTCCTGCCATAGCCTTCTCTATCCCAAATATCTTTGCGATACCATCTCCTACTGTTATTATTGTTCCTACCTCTCTGACGTCAATCCTCGTCTCGAAATCTGTTATCTGTTTCTTTATAAGTTCACTAATCTCGTCTGCCCTTATCTGCATATTTAATTACCCCCAAAAATATTATTACCTTACTGATTTTTCCAATAATCCTTCTTTAATGCTATTAAGCTGACCTTTTATGCTTCCATCGTAGATTACATCCCCTATCTTTATTACCAGGCCTCCTATGATGGAAGGGTCGGTCCTGATATCCAGTTCTATATCTTTTTTTGTAAGGTCTTTCAGCCTATCTTTCAGGGTTTTTTCATGGGTTGTGGAAAAACTGTTGGATGATATAACATAGGCCTTCATCTTGTTCCTTCTTTCATAAAGAAGGTTTTCGAAGAATGCCCTGATCTCCTTAAAATATTTCAACCTGTCCTTTTCAAGGAGAAGCTCAAAGAACCTATGCGATTTCCTGGAGAAACCCAGCCTTTCTGATAAAACCTGCAGGACATTCTTCTTCTCTTCAAACCCAAAAGCAGGACTTAAGAAGAGTTTTCTGATCCCTGGGCTGATCCGGAATATGTTCTGGAATGTATCAAGGTCTTTTCTAACTACCTCCACATCATCTTCCCTCAGCGGCTCAATAAGGGCCTTAGCATATCTTTTTGCAAGGACATTACCTATCATTATTATTTCCTCTCAGAGCCATTTGAAACTTTCTTAATATATTCCATTAGGATCTTTTCCTGATCTTCTTTCTTCAGATTTTTTTTAATATTTCCTTCTGCTAACTCCAATGCCAGATTTACTACCTCTTTCCTCAATGAGTCCTTCGCCTTTCTTACTTCCTGATCGATATTCTCCCTGGCCTGACGGATAATCCCTTCGCCGATCCTCTCTCCCTCCTGAGTCAAAGAGACCTTCTCCTTTTCACCATCAATCCTTGCTGTATTTATAATGGTCTCTATCTCTTTATCCTTTTGACGTAATCTATTCTGAATTTCTTCAAGTCCCTTTCTGGCTGTCTCCTTGGCCTCTTCTGCATCCTTCATAGCCTTTGCGATACCTTCTGATCTTCTGGACAAGACTTCTTTGAGGCGGAATTTTTTTAAAAGGATATATAGAAGGACTAGGAGTATTCCAAAATTCATTACCCTCCATAGCAGGTCTAACCATGAAGAATTGTGTCCTCCTTCACCAGTAGAGGCAAAAGCAGGAGATATAAGGATATATAGAAGAGGAATGAAGAAGAGATATTTTGATCTTTTTGCATTTTTAATTTTAAAACTTTCATTTTGCATTTTATCTATAACTCCCTGCCCAATATCTTTTTTGTAATCTCTGAGGAGAGGTAATATACTTCCTCTTTAAGGAGGGCTCTGGCCTTTTCGGTATCTTTTCTTATCTCACCGTTAGCCTTTCCTATTGTTTCTGCGGCTTTTTCTTTAGCCTTCTCCAACGTTCTTCTCTGTTCATTAAAACCTTCCCTTTGAAACTCTAAAAAGATATGTCTTCCTCTTTTCTTAGCGGTTGTTATTTCCTGGTTGAGTTTAGCCATAGCCTCTTCACTTTTTCTCTGGATCTCCCTTGCTTTTTCCAACTTGTCAGAGATCATTCTGGTACGCCCTTGAAGCAGGCTAAGGACAGGTTTGAAAAGAAAAAAATTTAGAAAAATAAGAAGGGCAAGGAAATTAAATAACTGGACAAAAAACCAATAATTGAGCTCTAGCATAAGAAACCTCTCTAAAAGTCATCGACTGAATCAGGATCAAGGTGATGGAATTTATCACAGGGATGTTTTTATGTCAACTCTTTTAACTATAAATTATTTTAATATTTCAATAAAGATAATGGGTTTAACAACGTTCTTTCAGAAAGACTGGATCATATCTCCACGTTTAATGTCTTTTACGCTTTTAGTAATCAATGCAGCAGAGAAATTTTCCTGAATGCTAAGTATCTGGACTTCACCTATGATCTGGTCGGGGAGGTTGATCTCTCTTCCTGTTGAGGGGACTGTGGTTTTATTTCCCACGGCTACTACCTTGAATCGATAACCAGCATTGAGCCCATCCGTTAATCCTTTGTCCAGATAAACAATATCCATCTGTGCATTAGAAACCTTTTTGTCCATCACCTCAACAATATATCCCTTTATTCCTACAGGAGAGGAGACCCTGTCAGAAGGAATATAGGGGATCTCTATCTCGGCATAACTTTCGAGTCTATCCCCTCTTGTAATATAGTCAAAAGAATCAATTATCTTACCTGTTGCTGTCTGTTCATTGATATCGATTATTATGAGTTCTCCTAATATCTTTACAAGATTGCCCATGAAAACTCCGGTCTTTGGATGTATTACCTTCTTTACTATCCTAAGGACCGCAAATCTATCTCCTATCTTCATATCACTTGATAAAGTAAGATAGACGATATCCATTTCTCCGAGCAGGGTCTTCTTATCGGGTGAATCTACTATCTCACTTTTATCAATTTCCCTTGGAGTTATGTACCCAGCAGAGGCCAAACGGGATTTATCAGAAAGAGGCACCTTAGGGGTCTCTTTGGGTGCTTCGACCTTTTCTAACATCTTTTCTTCCTCTGGTGGTACCGCAACCTTTTCTACAGGTTCAGGTCTTTTCTCCTCAACTGTTGTCTTTACAGGGATCTTCAAGACACTGTCAGGATATATCCTATCGGGGTTCTTAATCTCCGGGTTTTCCCTCCAGAGTTTAGGCCAAAGAAACGAATCCTTTAATTCCCTCTGCGATATATCCCAGAGTGTATCCCCTTTTTTGATAGTATATTCCTTTGTTGCTTCCTGGGCAATAGATTGAGTACGTAGGATTGATAGAACGATAAAACTCAATAAGATAACCCTGATACTTCTCATAGTTTACCTCTTAATGGTTTTTTGGATTCTATTTTATGCCGTAATTGATAGGATCGAGGATTCCTCATGCTCCCTTAATATGTTCTCCGAATAGTACCTCCTCTACCATCTGGCAGATGATATGGCCGAGGGTTATATGTGTCTCCTGGATTCTCGCAGTGCTATTGGAAGGGACTATAAATGCGTAATCGACTTTTTCTGAAAGTTTACCACCATCCATACCTGTAAAGGCTATAGTCTTCATACCTTTTTTCTTCGCGGACTCAATCGCCTTTAAAACATTGGTAGAATTCCCGCTGGTGCTTATTCCTATTACTACATCTCCTTCTTCCCCTAGAGCCTTAAGCTGTCTTGAGAATATCTGTGAGTATTCGTAGTCATTGGCTATACTTGTGATGACAGCCATATCTGTATTAAGGGCGATAGCAGGAAGTCCAGGCCTTTCCTTCTGGAACCTGTTAACAAATTCTCCTGCGATATGGGAGGCATCAGTAGCACTTCCCCCGTTGCCGAAAAGGATAAGTTTCTTCCCATCTTTGAAGGCATTTGCTATCAGGTGAACAACCTCAATAATAGTATCTATGCTCTCTTTAAGAAACCTTTCTTTGGTTTTATAACTTTCTTGGAAATATTTCAAGATAAGTTCTTTCATCTGAGATATTTTCTCTCTTTAAATCAAGACGATATAACCTTAATATCTT
>JACRGW010000111.1 GCA_016212195.1 Nitrospirota bacterium | reverse complement strand
TTTGCCCTTTTGCCGATTATCTTCAATCTCACGCAATCGCTCAGATAAGGTGCGTCGTAATGCTCTAAACCCTAAATGCTTCTTGATGTGCATCAAGGGCAAAGACTACTACATTCCAGGAGAAAAGTCTAGAATTTATTTATCCAATAGAATCAAATAGTTACATGTAATCCCTGTCGAAACATAAAAAACCATATCGAGAGGTCTTTACGAAAAATATTTCTGCACCGCTCCTATATCCCTTATCAATACTGCCTCTTATGGTTCACCGAGAATCGCTGAGGATGACCCATTGGTCATAAAGCCAAAAGACCCAAAACGATATATTACGAGAGATGGGACATCCTTTTCACCCCAAGGTTGTGGACCACCTCGGCACCAATCAGAAATACACATGCTGAATAGAATACCCAGAGCAGAAAGGTGATAAATACGGATACAGGACCATATATAGCACCTAATTGATATAGCCTCGTGGTGACATAAAAGGTAAAGAGATGTTTTGCTGTTTCAAGGAGAAGGGCTGTAAACAGGCCACCCAATATTGCATGTCGGAACATGACATTCTTTCGTGGTAGTAATATATAAAGGGTTGTCACTGTTAAGAATATGAGAAATAGCGGGATAACAAATCCTATGAGGAAGCTGCTTATTTTGCTGATTACCAGACCCGGGAAAATCTTATCAAGAAATTTGAGCATCGAGATGGCCGATGACGCCCCAAAGGAGATGATAATAAAGCTGATCATCAAGGTAACAATAACCATAGAAAGGAATATCGATATTAACTTTGACCTTTTAATATTTATTTTGAATATGACATTTATGGCCCGCTCCACAGACGAATAAAGCTGATAGGAGAAGATACCGTATAGGAACAGGGTGGATACGCCAATCCTTTTGTTTGTAATTATCTTTCCCAATTCTTTTGTTATTGCATAAGTAGCAGTTGGGAAGAAGCTTAACAACTTTTTCAAGAAGAAATCATAGAATTCCCTGTTCTCTCCAAGAAAATACCCAAGAATTACTATGAGTAAGATTGAGAAGGGGACGATAGCCATTACAAAAAAGTATGACATGGAACCTGCAAGCATCGGCCCGTCATCTCTAAAGAAATCAACAAAACTCTTAAATAGTACCCTCATTTTTATTTGTTATGAATAGATGGGGAAAATTGTCTGGAGATTATAGACTATTTGAAGTATAGTGGTTAATAACTTATTGGTCAAGGAAAAAGGATGACGGTGCTTGATTTACTTAAATGGGCCAATGAATATCTCTCTTCCTGCAACGTGCCAGACCCTTACATCGAGGCAGAGTATCTCCTTGCCCATGTACTTGGATGTCAGAGAAAGGATCTATTAGTCTATCCCGAGAGAATTCTTGCCCCTGATGAAATGGGACGATTTAAAGATTATATAGAGAGGAGAGTCAGGAGAGAACCTTCGCAGTATATCATCGGTGAAGTGGAGTTTCGGGGGCGTCTATTTAAGGTTAATAGAGATGTTCTTATCCCAAGACCTGAAACAGAGCTATTGGTGGAGGAGGCTGTTAAGAGTGTAAAGGCTAAAGATGTTAGTGGAAACGGTGAGGGTGTTACCATTGTTGATCTCTGTACGGGCAGCGGATGTATTGCTATATCTATAGCAAGAGAACTTCCTTATTGCAGGGTATATGCCGTAGATATATCAGAAGGGGCTATTTCAGTAGCCCGGGAGAATGCTGAAAGGCATGGGGTTGATGATAGGGTAATATTTCTGTCAGGGGATCTGTTTGATGCGATAGAACCACTGGGCTTAGAGAGCGAGATCGACCTTATCATTTCCAATCCACCGTATGTATCAACGAAAGAAATGGAAGGGCTTCAGCCTGAAATAAAGGAGTACGAACCCCTGCAAGCCCTCTATGGCGGCGAAGATGGCCTTGATTTCTACAGGAGAATCATCCATGAAGCCCCCTTCTATCTTACACACGGTGGCCTCTTAATCATGGAGATAGGTTATGGCCAGGGTGAGAGGATAAAAGGGCTCTTTGAGCAAGAAGGTGTCTTTGAGGAGATAGAGGTTAAAAAGGATTTCGCAGGGATAGAGAGAGTCATTAAGACAACCTATTCTCCACAATAGCAAAATGTATCTACACCGGCGAAAATTCAATAGGATAGGATACTATAGTATTTCCACTATCTAGTGAAGGTAGGAATTTCCACGACAGGATGCGTTTTAATATCTGATCCTCAAAGGATGGGTCTTTAATAGTACTGGATACAATTCGCCCCCCAGTAACATCACCACTTGGTGAGATGGTAAATTCCATGACGATCATCCCCTTTAAGGTAGGATTATTTCTCAATGCCTTTTTATATATAAAATCTATACCTCCACTATGAGAAGCAACTACATCTTTGATAGAGTCCTGGCTTCTCATCTTTGAAACATTCAGATTACCACCTCCCGCCGTTACATCCACGTCACCATGCCTGATCTCTATACCGGTTTCACCCCTTTTCCCACTCAAACCGCTTGACTGTGCCTTAGCAAGAGAGCCAGGGACATCTCCTATCCCCCCACTCCCTTTTGGAACTCTCTTCTGTGCAGAAACATACTCCTGACGATTCGTTGATTGCGTTCTTTCCTGATGAGCTGTTATAAGCTTGCCAGGGGGGGCAGAGATGACACTATTTACATCTTCGTTACTCACTATCTTATCCAATGATCTTCCCCCTCCTTTCATCGCCTTTAATATGCCTGTGCCCATTGCCGCCTCTCTATTCTTCTCCTTAGCCAGTCTTTTCTCCTCCTCAATTCGCCGCTGCTCTTCAGCCATCCGCCTCTCTTCATCCTGGCGCCTCCGTTCCTCTGAACGTCGCTGTTCTTCTTCTATCCTCTTTTGTTTCTCAATACCTTGCCTTTCTATTTCTTGCTGCCTTCTCTCTTTTTTTAACCTTTGTTCTTCAGCACGTCGTTGTCCTTTCTCCTTTATCTGGGCAGGGATCGGTAAAGGTGTCGGCTTCTTTAAAGGGATTTCTACCAGCTTCACTACTCTCGGTGGTTTTACACCTCCCCTTATTACTTCAGGGGTATAAGGTATAATCTGAATAACCAGGGCAAGAATAGAATATGTCAGTAGTGATAAGAAAAGTAGTCTCTTAAACAGGACATCACTCTTATCTCCTGATGGGATGTTCATATTAATTCACGCGTAAATGTTTTCATTCTCTCTGTATCACAGCTAATGTTATATTGGGATAGCCGTCCTGAGAGCAGC
>JACRGW010000113.1 GCA_016212195.1 Nitrospirota bacterium | reverse complement strand
TGGTCAACTTCGAGATAGATAAAATCCGTAATGTTGGGGTAATTGCACATGGAGGTGCTGGTAAGACGTCTCTCACAGAGGCGATGCTCTTTAATGCTAAATCGATAGACAGACTTGGTAAAGTTGAGGAGGGGAATACTATAACAGACTTTGAACCTGAGGAGATAGGCAGAAAAATCACAATCACCTCTTCTCTCTGTTTCTGTGAATGGAAAGGTTACAGGATGAACATCATAGATACCCCTGGCTATATTAACTTTATTGAAGACACAAAGGGATGTCTCAGGGCTGTGGATGGGGCAGTAGTGATAGTAAGCGCCCTTTCTGGTGTTAAGGCAGAGACTGAGAGGGTCTGGAGGTATGCTGATGAATACGAAATCCCGAGGGTAGTCTTTGTCAATAAGATCGACAAGGAGTTGACAAACCTATCAAGGGCACTGGGTGATATCGAAAAGGCATTCGGAAAGGAGGGTATTCCTCTGAATATACCTCTGGGTTATGGAGATAAGTTCTCCGGCATTATAGATCTTATAAAGATGAAGGCCCTAAAGTTTTTTAATGATCCGAGTGGATCCTTTACAGAAGAGGAAATACCTGGTGATTTTAAAGTTGAGGCAGAAGAATACAGGAAAAAATTGATAGAGAAGATAGCAGAGGCCGACGATGCGATCCTTGAAAGGTATTTAGAAGGAGGGGAATTGAGTCAGGCTGAGATCGAGAAAGGGATAAAAGAAGGAACCCTAACAGGCAGATTTGTCCCTGTCATTTGTGGTTCCGCATATAAGAATATAGGTGTTCAGCAACTGCTCGATGCCATACTTCTATGTCTCCCTTCACCTGCAGATAAGGCAAAGATCTCTCCGTTTAAAGGGAAAAGCCCTAAGAATAATACCGAGATAGAGAGAAGACCTTCAGAGGCTGATCAGTTTTCAGCGATTGCCTTCAAGACGATTGCCGATCCCTTTTCCGGGAAATTGACTATTTTCAGGGTATATTCTGGTGTTCTTAAAGCCGACTCCACAATCTATAATTCAACCAGAGGTATTAAAGAGAGGATTGGGCAGGTCTTCTACCTCCTCGGTAAAAAGCAGATACCTGCCCAGAAGGTTGGTCCAGGTGAAATAGCTGTTGTGACAAAACTAAAAGATACTCTGACAGGGGATACACTTTGCGATGAGGGTAATCCTGTGGTTTATGAAAAGATTAAGTTTTCAGACCCCATCATCTCCTTTGCGATAGCCCCTAAAAGTAGAGGTGATGAAGATAAGGTCTCGAGCAGTATAGGAAGGATCCTTGAGGAAGACCCAACACTAAGATTTTACAGGGATGACGAGACTAAGGAGATGATACTTTCAGGTATGGGTCAGGTTCACCTTGAGGTTACACTCGAGAGACTCAAGAGAAAATTTGGCCTTGAGATTGATATGAAGACACCAAAAATTCCCTATAAAGAAACGATTAAAGTGAGGTCAAAGGCCCAGGGGAGATATAAGAAACAGTCAGGTGGTAGGGGACAATACGGTGATTGCTGGTTAGAGATTGAACCACTATCGAGAGGTTCAGGATACGAATTTATTGATAAGATAGTTGGAGGGGTGATACCAAGACAGTATATCCCTGCAGTAGAGAAAGGTGTAATTGAGACGATGCATCAGGGTGTACTTGCCAATTATCCAATAGTAGATATGAGGGTCACCCTTTTTGATGGTTCCTATCATACAGTAGATTCCTCGGAGATGGCCTTCAAGATTGCGGGTGCGATGGCTTTGAAAAAAGCGGTAACCGATGCGAAGCCAATTATATTGGAACCAATAATGAATGTCGAGGTGATAACTCCGGAGGAGTATATGGGCGCTATTATCGGAGATCTCAATGCAAAAAGGGGAAAGGTCTTAGGTGTAGAACCCCAGGCAAACAATCAGAAAATAAAGGCACAGGTCCCAATGTCTGAAATGGTTAAATATGCTCCAACCCTTCATTCCATAACGAGTGGAAGAGGGATATACTCGATGGAGTTTTCTCATTACGAAGAGGTTCCAGGACCTCTCGCTTCCAAGATAATATCAGAGAGGGAGTCTCTTAAGAAAAAAGAGGAATCTTAAATTAAAATTTCTTGACAAATAGTCTATCTACTTATAAAATAAGATTTATTTCCAACTCTTACTATTTTAAGGACAGGTAATCTAAAGGAGGTCTTATGACAAAGGCAGATATAGTAGCTCAGATTTATGAAAAGATAGGTCTATCGAAAAAGGAGGCATCAGAGATACTCGAGATTGTCCTTGGTACCATAAAGGGTACACTAAAAGAGGGTGAGATAGTTAAGATTGCCGGTTTCGGTAATTTTTCAGTCAGAAAGAAAGGGGCGAGGAAAGGAAGAAATCCTAAGAGTGGCGAAGATATTGAAATAACTCCCAGAAAAGTTGTTACCTTCAAGCCAAGTGTTGTCTTTAAAGGATTGGTAAACCGTTAATCTAAGAGAAATGAAGAAACCTGTCCTAAAAGAATCTATTCCTGAGAAGCTATTCTATAAGATTGGAGAGGTAAGCCGAATCATCGGAGTAGAGCCTTATATCCTCAGATACTGGGAATCAGAGTTCAGTTTCCTCAAGCCGAGAAAGAATAAATCAGGCCAGAGAGTTTACGTGAGAGGTGACCTTGATCTGATCCTTCAGATAAAGAGGATGCTTTATGAGGAGAAATATACAATATCAGGAGTTAAAAAGAGGTTTGGGGAAGGTCTTATCAAAAGAGGGAGAAAAATAAACACAAAACCACCAGCCGAGGTAATTAATAGAATCAGACAGGAACTAATGAATATTCTCAATATCCTGAAGGATAGAAAAAAAATTATCAAGATTCGTCCTGAATAAAAGAACTTTCCTTCTGAAAGCCAGAGGTCATAAAACGGGGCGTGGCGCAGCCTGGCTAGCGCACTTGCTTGGGGTGCAAGTGGTCGCCCGTTCAAATCGGGTCGCCCCGACCAATAAATATGTCTCTCATCTTTGTTACCAATGACGACGGGGTTCATTCCCCGGGCATTCAGATGTTAGCCAGGGCGCTAAAACCCCTAGGCGATATATATGTCGTTGCACCAGACCGAGAGAGGAGTGCAGTAAGTCACTCCCTTACCCTTCACAGACCACTCCATGCAGATGAAATAAAGGAAAGGGTTTATAGTGTCAATGGTACCCCTACAGACTGCGTAAATATTGGTGTGAACGGGATTCTTAAGGTAAAGCCAGACCTTGTTGTATCAGGAATCAATAAGGGGGCTAATCTGGGTGATGATATTACCTATTCCGGTACCGTCATGGCTGCGATTGAGGCGAGAATACTCGGAATTCCATCCTTTGCGATCTCTCTGGTGGCATCAAAAAATTTTCTTTTTCAAGAAGCAGCCAATTTCGCACTTATACTTTCCGAGGAAATCATAAAAGGAGGTCTTCCAGAGAGCACACTTCTTAATATAAACCTGCCTAATTTACCCCTCTCCGAAATAAAAGGGTTAAGGATTACGAGACAGGGAAAGAGGATCTATGGTGATATCGTAACAGAGATTGTGGACCCCAAGGGTAAGAAACATTACTGGATTGGGGGGAACAGGTTATTCTGGGAAAAGGGTGACGATACGGATTTCGAGGCGATCCATGAAGGAATGATCTCTATAACCCCTCTCCATGTAGACCTCACGAATTACTCCGCTATCGAAAAACTCAAGCCCCTTCAGGAAGCACTCAATTCGGTGATACATAACAGGGTTTTGATCTGAAAGTCCCCCTCACCCTATCCCTCTCCCGCCAGGGGAGAGGGGACTATTTTTTTATTCCCCTCCCTCGATGGGAGGGGATGGAGGGGAGGGTGAATATATCTATAACTTATGAAGAAGTACGACATAATAATTGTCGGCGGA
>JACRGW010000109.1 GCA_016212195.1 Nitrospirota bacterium | reverse complement strand
CGATGATGTCTTCGATCTCTATCATATAGAAATTCTTATAGATTTAGGATATTATATCACTATGTTAGCTAAAAGAATAATACCCTGCCTCGATGTAAAAGACGGTAGGGTTGTAAAGGGTGTAAGTTTTGTAAACCTGAGAGATGCTGGAGACCCTGTTCAGAATGCAAGGTTCTATGATGAACAGGGTGCGGATGAACTCACCTTCCTCGATATTACCGCCTCCCATGAGAAAAGGGATATAATCATCGATGTTGTGATGAGGACAGCAGAGGAGGTCTTCATGCCTTTGACCGTAGGTGGCGGGATAAGGACACTTGAGGATATAAGGAAACTACTAAAGGCAGGGGCAGACAAGGTCTCGATAAACACTGCGGCTGTGAATGATCCTGATTTTATAAAGAAGGCGGCAGAGAGGTTCGGTAGCCAGTGTATCGTGGTTGCAATAGATGCAAAAAGACAGTTCACGGTTGACGGTTCACAGTTCACGGGAAACTGGGAAGTTTATACCCATGGTGGAAGGAATCCTAAAGGTATCAATGCAGTAAAATGGGCGAAGAAGGTTGAGGAACTTGGTGCTGGCGAAATTTTACTCACAAGCATGGATAAGGACGGGACTAAGGACGGATACGATATAGAACTTACAAAGACTATTTCAGAAACTGTAGGAATACCAGTGATAGCTTCTGGTGGCGCAGGGAATCTGGAACACCTCTATCAGGCACTTATTGAAGGGAAGGCGGACGCAGTGCTCGCCGCCTCAATATTTCATTATAGAAAATATACAATAAACGAGGCAAAGGAGTATCTTCAGAGAAAAGGGGTTGCAGTAAGGTTATAACTCTGGCTCAGGAAAGAGTTAGTTATGGACGATATTTCAATCATAGAAGAAGCAATAAAACTCGAGATGGAAGCTGAGAGGAGATATGCAGAACAGATCAAGACGATGAAGGACCCGTTCCTTGTTGCCTTTCTTGAAGGGCTCAGGAGAAATGAGGAAGAGCATGGTGATTTTCTTATGGGAATGCTCAAGAGGTTAAAGGGTGGTTAAAGGGTATTCAACAATCCTTAGCATCTTGGAAATTAATCTCAGTCTCGAGAAAAATGCTCTAAGACGATATAGGGAATTCTCTATGATGGTAAAGGAAGAAGAACTCAAGGACTATTTTATTGAACTCGCAAGGGCAGAAGGAGGACATATAAACGGAATCGTGAATATCATAAGGATGATAAAGGATGGGGGATTTGAGGTTTCCTTTATATGCCCCGCATGCGGGTGGAGGATCAACTTCGGAAAACGTCCTGATATTGGTGAGATTACGAGGTGTAGGATGTGCGGAGTCAGTTTTGAGCTGACAGAGAAAGAAGGAGATTTTGATATAAGAAGGGTTTAAATGGAGATTAAGTTATACCGCCTTTCGACATGCCACTGGTGTGATGCAGTAGAAGAATTCTTGAACGAACATAATTTCTCCTACGAAGGCATCACAATTGATAACCTTAACCCTGATGAGCAGGAGAAGATCATATCGGAGGTCTATAGCATTACGGGCCAGAGGTCTTTTCCGGTAACTCTCCTTGATGGAGGTCCGGTCATAGGTTTCGATGAGAAAAAACTGAGACATTTCCTCAATCTTCCACCAAGAGAAGGTCCGAGAAAGACCGCATCGAAGGTGGTTAAGGAGATATTTACCTCTGATCAGAGGAAAGTTGTAAGAGAATGGGCCATCGGGGTAGCAGAGGAATTTGGTTGTCTCCTGAATCCCAAAGAGGAAGACTTAATAAACATCCTCGATGGTCTAATGAAGAACGAAAGGAGATATGGATACCGCTCCTGTCCTTGCCGATTCAGTACAGGGGATTATAAAAGAGATGCAGATATAATCTGCCCCTGTGCTTATGTAAGCTGGGATCTTGAGGTCTATGGCAGGTGTTACTGCGCACTCTATGTTACAGAAAAGTATATATCAGGAGACCCTGCTCTACCTGAATACTTTGTTGATAGTAGAGAGACGCCGAGGGAAGATCTTGAGAAGGAAATTTCGCAGGAGAAATCTATTTCAGTTCCTCTCAGGTCTTATATAAGAATAGTAAGTTATTATCTCACAAAGGACACTGACAGGGAAAGTCTGAAAGATAGATTTTCAGAACTTGTGAAGTCCCTGGGTATAGACCCGAAAGAGATCAAGTGGAAGGAATCGATAGGGGTTGCTTCAGGGAGGGGGACTGAAGGTGGAAATCTGCTCATCAAAATGGAACAGGCGATGGATTTATACACCTACCAGATATGGTTACCTGAGGAAAGAGATTTATCGTTCCCTAAAAATCCTGTAGTCGATGCTGGGATATTTATCTATGGAACATTTCCTGGTAATGAAATAATCAATCTTCATCTTAAAGGCAAGGAGGAATTTGGCTGTATTCTCGATGACGGGCTTAAGATCTATTCCTCATTCAAGCACCTGAGGGGTGAGAGGGATAACTTTATCTTTGTAGCAGACCCTGTAAAGATATCAGAGGAGTATCTCGAGAGGATTATTGGGGATATTATCAAGTTAGAGAACTGTTATTACCTTTTGAGGGACCAGAGACAGAAATATATCCTCGCATCTGACAGGATAAACCAGATTGATGCAGGAGTAATCGGAAAGATAGGGACGATAAACCTTAACCTCCCGAAGTCAACCCATGAGAACCTTAAGGAATGGCTCCATAGCCTGAGCACCCTTCTCGGTGATGTATCAAGTATCCTGGAGGAGGTACGGCACTACTCAGCTGATACAATTAGCCGTATCGAGATAATAAATAATATACTTATAGAATGGAAAGAGACCCCTTTGGAGACACTTCCTCTTACAGGTAGTTTTTACGGTAAGGCAACCCTCACCCTTGGAGATGACTACCAGAGGTTATCGAGAAGAATAGAGGGGATAAAGGGAGAGATGATGGATTTAATAACGATACTCAGGACAAAGGTAGACCTCATAACCCAGGAACAGAGCCTTGAACTCCAGAAGAGTATGGATGAGACGACAAAGACACAGGTGAAACTCCAGAAGACGGTTGAGGGACTTTCTGTCATTGTAATCTCCTATTATATAGTGGCTCTTGCAAAATATATATTCGATGGGGTTAAAGCTGCAGGTCTTATAGATATGTCAACTACACTCCTTACTGCTATCTTTGTGCCTTTAGCGATCATAATAAGCTTCTTTCTCGTAAGAGAGTCAAAGAAGTGGTGGATGAAGGAGAAATAGATTCTTAATATTTATAATAAAGGAGGAGATATGCAAAAGAAGAAGATTAAGCCATCAACATATATCTACCCTGCCCCTGTAATGCTTATCAGTTCGAGGGGCAGGGACGGAAAGCCGAATATCGCCACAATATCCTGGGGAGGAGTGCTCTGCTCCGATCCGCCTATGGTTGGTATATCGGTCAGGCCAAAGAGACACACAAACAGTCTGATCAAAGAGACCATGGAGTTTGTCCTGAACATTCCATCAAAGAATCAGCTTAAGGAGACCGACTATTGCGGTTCTGTTTCAGGCAGGGACAGTGACAAATTTCTGACTTCTGGTTTTACCTCTATGGAGGCAGATACCGTGAAAGCCCCTCTGATAAAAGAATGTCCCATCAACCTTGAGTGCCAGGTGAGGCAGATAATAAATCTCGGCTCGCATGACCTGTTCATAGCAGAGGTTGTATCTGCACATGTGGATGAAGAAATCCTTGATGGTGAACGGATCAATATGGAAAAGCTCTCTCCGGTTTCGTATTGCCCCAATGTGCAGGAATACCGTGCTATGGGAGAAAAGATCGGATCTTATGGGTTCAGTAAAAATACAGGAGGTGTGTGATGGAGATTAAGGCAATAGGGATAGAGATCCCAGAGGGTTCTAATGTGATACTCGGCCATACACATTTCATAAAGACTGCTGAAGACCTCTATGAGATTCTTGTTACAGCAGTACCACAGGCGAAATTTGGTATTGCCTTCAATGAGGCATCAGGGCCATGCCTCATAAGGACAGAGGGGAATGACAGAGAACTTATTGATGTTGCCTCGAGGAATGCCATGAATGTGGGTGCAGGCCATTTCTTCTCGATCGTGATCAAAGACGCCTATCCCATAAATGTCCTTAATTCAATAAAACACTGTCAGGAGGTATGCACAATTTACTGTGCTACAGCGAACCCTGTAGAGGTCATTGTTACAGAGACGGCTCAGGGAAGGGGTGTGCTCGGTGTTATTGACGGGTTTAAGCCGAAAGGAATAGAAGAGGAAGAGGATAAAAAACACAGGAAGGAGTTTTTGAGGAAGATTGGGTATAAGAGGTAAATGATTTCATTTTACTTTCTCT
>JACRGW010000107.1 GCA_016212195.1 Nitrospirota bacterium | reverse complement strand
TTCTTGCACCACAGAGGCGTCTTGCAGCCTTTGCTGGATCAAACCTGGGGGAGAATGGACGGTTTATCGTATTTGGTTTTTACAGACCGACCCTTGTATTTTATTCAAAGAGAAAGGTGGTATTCATAAGGAATGAGGATATGGATAAACTTAGAAAGGAACTTTCTCACCCGGGGAATGCATTCGTATTATGCAGAGAATCATCAATGAAAAAGCTGGAATCAGAAGGCGAACGTCTTAAACTTATTTCCCGTGAGAATGGGTATATACTATTATCAAATGAGAAGAATGGGTAGTGCATTAAAAATATATTTCTTATTCATTATCCCGACATTTCTTTTGGACCCGTATTTTCAGTCAGGATTCAAGATAATCAAGGAATATCTGATGAATTACACCCTGATTCTTTTGATAGACAGATTAATGGATATCATTGGGAATGGAGGTTATCAGGCTGTCCTCTGCCTCCTGTTTTTTGTTGCAGGCTTATACTTTAGAAGGAAAGGCCTTTCCTATGCAGGTAAATACGGGTTTATCGGCATTGTAACGTCAGGCATCCTTGTTCAGATACTGAAACATTTAATTGGCAGGGCGAGGCCTGTCTTTGATAATGCTTATCTTTTTTGGGGACCTTCCATAAAAAATGGTTTAATCGGCTTCGACTCCTTTCCTTCAGGTCATACCATCGGGGCATTCACCCTCGCTACAATTTTCTCTGAGGTCTATTCAAAGGGAAAAGCAATATTCTATGGTTTAGCCGTATTAATAGGGTTCTGGAGATTGTATGATAACTCCCATTTCCTGTCTGATGTTTTTACCGGGATGGTTCTCGGTTTAATGGTAGGAAAATGGCTCGTAAATAGATACCCCCTGAGAGATGTTAAAGAGGACTAAAAGATGGGTCTTGATAGAACACTTAGGCAGGAGATTGCTGAACTTTTAACAACGGAAAGGTTGACAGCAAGAGAGATATCACAGACTCTCAAGGTCAGGGAGAGGGAAGTTATTGAGCATCTCGAGCATATAGTAAGGTCGGTATCGAAGAAAGGTTATTTCCGTATAGAGCCATCGGTGTGCAGAAAATGTGGTTTCATATTTAAGGACAGGAAAAGATTAAGGAGTCCAGGCAGATGTCCTCTCTGCAAGAATGAGGCGATTACAGAGCCAAGGTTCTGGATAGAAAATAAGAGATAATAGATATTCACACGAAGTGGTAGTACTCCTTTATTAATTCTGGAAGTAAAAGGTGAAAACCCCCTGCCCCTATCCAGTCTTGAATTTTTATTAAATTTAACCTTTCTGTTATAATATGTCTATGAAACCTGAGGAAATAGAAAAGAAAATCCTGACTTATAACCCCGAGGCTGATGTGGGTCTTTTCAGAAAGGCCTATGATTTTATAGAGAACGCCCATAAGGATCAAACCAGAGTCTCAGGTGAACCTTATGTGGTACATCCCCTGGAGGTTGCTAGCATCCTTGCCTCTCTAAGACTCGACATCATTACTATTGTTGCTGGACTACTCCATGATGCCTTGGAAGATACGCCTACAAAGCTGGAACAGGTAAAGGAGGTATTCGGTAAGGAAGTTTCTTTTCTTGTTGATGGGCTTACAAAATTAAGCAGGATTGAGTTCAAGACAAGAGAAGAACAACAGGCAGAGAGCTTCCGGAAGATGCTCCTTGCCATGGCAAAGGATATAAGGATAATTCTCATAAAGCTTGCTGACAGGCTTCATAATATGAGGACTCTCGAGCATCTATCTCCTGATAAAAAAACTTCCATAGCACAGGAGACACGCGATATTTACGCCCCAATCGCTAATAGGCTCGGAATCGGATGGATGAAGATAGAACTTGAGGACCTTTCTCTGAAATATCTCCATACCTCTGAATATGAGGACATTGTAAAAAAGGTTGCGAAGAGGGAGGAAGAAAGAAAAGATTATATAAATGACGTAATAGATGTGATAAAGAATGCCCTGAAGAGAGAAAACCTTCCAGGGGATGTTAGAGGAAGACCGAAACACTACTATGGCGTGTACCAGAAGATGCTCAAACAGAGAATTTCTTTTGAACAGGTCTATGACCTTACAGGGATCAGAATTATTACAGAGACAAAGGCATATTGCTATGCCATACTCGGCGTTATCCATTCCCTCTGGACACCTGTACCGGGAAGATATAAAGACTTTATAGGTCTTCCAAAGCCGAACGGCTATCAATCGCTTCATACAACAGTCATAGGTCCGAAGGGAGAGAGGGTTGAGTTTCAGATAAGGACACATGAAATGAACAGCATTGCAGAGGAAGGAATTGCTGCACATTGGCGGTATAAGGAAAAGGTACCCATAGGTGAATCGGATATGGAGAAATTTGGATGGCTGAGACAGCTTATCGATTTACAGCAGGACCTGACAGAGGCGAAGGACTTCTTCGATACAATAAAGGTTGACCTTTTCCCTGATGTTGTATATGTATTTACTCCCAGAGGTGATGTGAAGGAACTCCCAAGAGGTTCTACCCCTA
>JACRGW010000108.1 GCA_016212195.1 Nitrospirota bacterium | reverse complement strand
GAAGTACGACATAATAATTGTCGGCGGAGGCCCAGCAGGAATATTCACCGCCTTAGAACTTATCCGTTCAGAATTGGATTTAAATATCCTTCTTCTTGAAAAAGGGAGGGATATAGAGAAGAGATTCTGTCCGCTACATGTGAAGGATGTAGCCTGCAGGCACTGCGCTATGTGCGATATACTTTCTGGATGGGGTGGTGCGGGGGCCTTCAGCGACGGGAAACTTACCCTTTCTCCAGAGATAGGAGGATTCCTTGGAAGGTATCTGGTTCATGAGGAACTCACGGGACTCATAAGATATGTGGATGAAACATACATGAGCTATGGGGCTCCCAAGGAATCATATGGTGGGGATACAAGAGAAGTAAGGGAACTTCAGGAAGTGGCTTCAAAACATAACCTTATCCTTATCCCTTCACTTATACGACACCTCGGGACGGACAGGTGTGCTGATCTCCTTAAAAAACTTAAGAATGATATTAATAATAGGGCAGAGATTAGACTGAACACAGCAGTGAAAGAGATCATTGTCAGAGAAAGGAAGGCTATAGGAGTGCACACAGATAAGGGTGAAGAGTTCTTAGGTGATTATATAATCCTTGCCCCAGGCCGTGAAGGTTCAGAGTGGCTTAATGAGGAGGCAAAAAGGCTTAACCTTACATCGCTCAATAACCCTGTAGATATAGGTGTGAGGGTGGAAATTCCTGCACCAGTCCTTGAGCCACTAACAAAGATAACCTATGAACCTAAGCTTTTCTTCTACTCCAGGAAATTTGATGATAAGGTTAGGACATTCTGTGTTAACCCTTACGGGGAGGTAGTTAAGGAATACAGTCACGGGATTTCTACTGTGAACGGCCATAGCTATTCTGATAAAAAAACAAATAATACCAATTTTGCTATCCTTGTGAGTACCTATTTTACAGAACCTTTCCATGAGCCGATAGCTTACGGTCAGTATATTGCGAGGCTTGCTAATATCCTTGGGATGGGAGTAATTGTTCAGAGGCTTGGAGATCTCCAGATGGGAAGGCGTTCTACCCATGAAAGGATTTCGAGGGGAATTGTTGAACCCACCCTGAAGGATGCCACACCTGGGGATCTGAGTTTTGTAATTCCTTACCGTTATCTCTCTGATATCCTTGAGATGCTCGAGACGATGGATAAGATTGCCCCAGGGGTTAATTCCATGCACACACTTCTCTATGGGGTAGAGGTAAAATTCTACTCGATGCTCCTTAAATTAACGAACTCTCTTGAAACGGAGGTTAAGAACCTTTTTGCTATCGGGGATGGGGCAGGGGTAAGCCGTGGATTGGTTCAGGCATCAGCATCAGGGGTTGTTGTTGCGAGGGAGCTTATAAAGAGACTCAAAGATGTAAAACCAAAAAGGAGCAAGGTTGGAGTTTGAAAGGCTCAGAAACCTGATGGTTGACAGTCAGCTCGTTGCCCGTGGGATCAAAGACGAAAGGGTCCTGTCTGCTATCAGAAAAGTACCACGCCATCTGTTTGTAGATGAGTCTTTTATAGACAGGGCCTACGAAGATCATGCACTGCAAATAGGGGAAGGTCAGACAATCTCACAGCCGTACATGGTTGCTGCAATGACAGAACTACTGGAGCTTAAGGGAGTTGAGAAGGTTTTGGAGTTAGGTACGGGCTCTGGTTATCAGAGCGCTGTTCTTGCCGAACTGGCGTCTAAGGTTTACTCCATAGAAAGGATTGAGTCCCTGGCCATAAAGGCCAGGATACTGCTCGAATCTTTAGGCTATAAGAACATCGAAATAAAGATTGCCAATGGTACTTATGGATATAAAGAAAAGAGTCCCTTTGATGGGATTATTGTCACTGCCGGTGCACCTGAGATTCCAGAAACGCTTGTAGAACAGCTTGTGATTGGAGGAAGACTTGTAATCCCTGTTGGTGATCGATGGTCCCAGATATTGATGAAGGTTACAAGGACACCTGAAGGTACAATAACCCAATCTATAACTGGTTGCATCTTCGTCCCCCTCCTTGGAGACTTTGGATGGAAGGAGGAAGGGTATGATTGAGATGGCCTTTTTCCTTTCTCAAACCTGAAGTCGCACACCGATGCACCCGTAGCCAATGTGCCTGTCCGCTTAAACACCAGTCCAACTTGTTCCATGTAATAGTTTTTCAAGGAGAGAAGAGAGGGAAATCAAAGAAATGGTAGACTGCTGGTCGGACATAGCATAGGGAACAACAAGTGTGTCTTTGTGAAGGAGCGCCCCGCAAGTGTATACAACATTAGGAACATAACCTGAACGGTTAGTCTCCGTCCAATGAATGAGAGGCTCTCTTAAACGGCCAAGTATTTGCGAGGGATTTTCTTTGTCCAGAAGAATGGCGCTTATAGAATATTGCCGAAAAGGCCCGACGCCATGAGTAAGAAGAAGCCAACCATGCTCGGTTTCAATTGGTGAGCCGCAGGTTCCGATTTTCACGAATTCCCAAGAGTACGAAGGCCTCATAAGGGGAACAGCTTCATGCCAGAAATGAATGTTATCGGAGTACATTAAGAAAAGGTTCTCATTATCCTGTCGAGATAGCATTGCATACTGCCCATGTATCTTCCGGGGAAATAGAGCCATTCCTTTGTTTACGGCTGCGCTCCCGTTCAGGGTAATCATTTTGAAATGCTCAAAATCTTCCGTTTCCATCAATTGAGGAAGTATCACTTTGCCGTCATATGCAGTGTAGGTAGCGTAGTATTTCTTTCTTCCATTATCATCTGTAAAAAGAACAAATCGTGCATCCTCTATGCCGTTTTGTTCGCTCGGAGAAAGAGGGAATAGAACCCGTTCCGATAGAGGAACGGAAGGATCAAAGTGCGCTTCATAGTT
>JACRGW010000106.1 GCA_016212195.1 Nitrospirota bacterium | reverse complement strand
GCCGCTCCAAGTCTTCTCCTTTAAAGTCTTCCTTTTCAAGCCTTATCATATATTTTCTTCCAACCTTATATGACTCTGACTCTATGTCCACAAGTCTTACCTTTGTTCTGCCAGTAGCATGGTCAAGCATTTCATTAAAGGGGATAGGTGTGAGCTTCTCTCCACTGAAGATTATCATAGCACCTGATTTCCCCTCTATGAGAAATCTGACGCCACCATAACCAAGATTCCTCGTGTATTCCGCATCAAATGGTATAGGCTGTGATGCCCTCAGCTCATAGCCTATATCTTTATCCACTATGGCTACCTTAATACCCATCTTGGCAAGATCATCCTTTACTTTATCCCGCAGAATTTTACTTAAGGGGATTTCTGAAAGCCTTATATGTCCGTGTTCATCCCTTTCAACATCTTTTAATCCATCTATCTCTTCAGATGCAAATCTCTCTGCAATACCTTCTGCTATCACAGCGACTCCGTGATCCCTCTCTGATATAAGTCTTTTTATTATTGAACCCTCTAAGATGTCACAGACTTTTCTCAGAGAAATCTTTTTTTCAGGAAATTCCTCTGCAATAATGGTCAGGGTTGCTCCTGCTGCCTTTCCTATGCCGAGGGCAAGATGTCCTGCAGACCTTCCCATTACCACAACAAAATACCAGCGCCCTGTGCTCTTAGCGTCCTCCATAAGATTTTGCACAAGCCTCACGCCGAGGTGGCGGGCAGTCTCAAAGCCAAAGGTTGGCATCCCTCCAGGTAAAGGGAGGTCATTATCTATAGTTTTTGGGACATGAGCTACTAATATCTTTCCTTTTGCCTCCTTCTCTACCATGCTGGCAGAATAGGCAGTATCATCCCCTCCTATAGTAAGAAGATACTTTATCTTTAAATCATTCAGGGCAGAAATTACATTCTGCATCTTCCGAGGGTCCTTGGTCGGGTTTTCCCTTGAGGTCCTCAGGATAGAACCACCTGTGCTATGAATCCTTGAGACCTCATCTATAGTAAGGAGAATAGCCTTATCCGTTCTGCCTTCAGAAAGCCACTTAAACCCATCAAGGATACCAATAACATCCTTGCCTTCATTAATTGCCTCTATGGTGGCAGCACTTATCACACCATTTATACCAGGGGCAGGACCGCCCCCAACCACAATAGCTAATTGTTCTTTCATGAGAGCCTCCTTACGGCATCAGTTATATCTTTTTTAACGCCAAATGTCTTAACTGATTTTTTTACGATATCCTTCGTATTTGTAACCTTAAGCTTCTCAAAAAGGAGTCCAAAACGACTCTCAAGCTCTGCCATAATCGGTATTTTTATTTCCCCTGAGAGGTCCCACCATTTCTTCTTAAAGGGACCGAACCCCTTTTTCCTGACGCTGTAGATAAACTGCTCCTCTGTTTGACCTTCCTTCTTTTCTTTTGCACATTCCTTGGTAAGAAATTCGTAGACCTCAGACTCGAAATCAGAAGGTAAAGAAGAGTTGTCATAGATTATATTCTGGAATCCCGTTGCCAGGTGAATCTCTGCTGTTCCTGTTTCAGGAAACTTACTGAATGCCTCTTCAGGGAGGGTAGATGCCCCATGTTGAACAGCCCCTGAAAGTCCATACTCCTTTCTTGCCACCTCTGAAAGAGACTTCAGTGTTTCAAAGTCTATCTTAACCTTAGCCAGTGTCCCATCAGGGAGTACAACACCACCGTGGGTCGTCCCTGTCTGGACACTTATTTTGCTGATGCCGGCAAGTTTGTTGTCTAATGACCCTCTGAATCCATCAAGGAATGCCCTCATCTCCTCTACAGTGCTGTTACGCCCGCCTATTTCTCCTATCTCCCCTCCTACAGAGATAGTAATGCCTTTTGGTTCGAGTTTTCTGATATAAGATGTCAGGTCTGCTGTGAGGGCATAATTGGGGGACTGTTGCTCTTTTACCGTCTCCTTTGGTAGGTCCACAATGGTTGAGGCATCTATGTCTATGTTATAGAACTCAGCATCTATTGCCTCGGCAATAAGACCTCTAATATAATTTGTCTCAGCATCAGGGTCGCTCAGATAATTCTTTCTTGTAATCTGGAAGTGGTCGCCCTGAATAAAAATTGGTCCTTCAAATCCTTCTTTTACTGCTGATGCAAGGACAACAGTTGAATATTCAAGTGGTCTTTGCTTCGTATATCCAATCTCTGACCTTGCAATCTCAAAAATCAGTGCACCTACATTCATCTGCATCGCCTTTCTGAATATCACCTTTGCTACATCATAAGTAAGTCCCCTGATGTTTATGGCTGGCACGGTAAATCCTGGATAATTCCTTCCCATCTCTTCATAAAGTCGCTGTATAGAGGCAGGTATAGCACTACATGCCTTTGCAATCTCTTTGATGAGAATGAAACGTGCCTTTCTTTTTTCATCATCAGCTTCAAAAACAGTATCATAAATAAGACTGTCCATCATATCTCTGAGACCTACCCTGTCCTTTATGAAAATAGAACCATCTTTGATTTCCACAACATCTTTTAGCCCTTTTATAACCATAAATCCTCCTACTAAATCCCGTTAGAAACAATGGTTTCTAACGGGGGTAAAAATTGGCTTACCGAACAAT
>JACRGW010000103.1 GCA_016212195.1 Nitrospirota bacterium | reverse complement strand
TTGTAACGGTTGGGTATCAGGATAATAACCCCTTCATCTTCGAGGATATTGAAGATGGCGATGTATGAGTCCTTTGTAGGTCTTATTCTTATCTCCATCTCATCTCCATCTTTGAATACATTTCTATTGAGAGAGGCTTCTATCTTGAAGTAAGGGTCAGGGTCTCCTTTCTCTTTCTCTACCTTTACCCTCATCTTTACCCTGTATATTAGTGATGGTGTAGTCTTGCCCTCCTCCCTTATCTCTTTGACACCTTCTTCAATTATCTCTTCGTCTGTAACCTTTCCATAAGGTATAACCTTGATTATGTCTCCTGAATGCTGAAGGTTAATAACGAGTGTCTCTGCCGATATACTTGCACCTACTACCTCTTCTATTGCATTACGCATTGCATCCTCTACTGCCTGCCTTCTTGCCTCTTCTTTTGTGAGGTTCTCCATAGAAGACATGCCTTCTACTGTAACCAGCTCAGCAAAGGCAGGTAGGATGCAAGATGCAAGATACAAGATGCAGTATGCAGGATACAGGATGTATGTTGAAAACTTCATATTACCCCTCACCCCCTGCTTAATACATGCAGGGGCAAGCCCCTGATTGATTCTTTCAGGGGCAGGTTTTAATATCCTCTCCCGCAAGGAGAGAGGAGAATCTTTTTCCCTAATCCCAATCATTTAACCATCCTGTTTATACTTATGCCTTTAATACCTGCTATATCTTTAAAGGATGGGTTGAGGGAGGGGGTCTGTTCTATGCCCTTCCTCCTTGAAAACTTTATGACATTTTCTTTTACATGGTTATAAAGTTCTTCAATGGTAATTGAGCCGTCCTTATTTGTGTCAGCCTTCCCCCTCAGTCCACTTAATAGAAAGTATGTAAATAAACCATGCTGTTTTTCCGGGTAGGAGCTGCTTATCTGCGCACCTTCAGACGCATTCAGGAATATAATCTTATCACTATGGAATTTTATATCTTCTATATGGATAAGGGCGGGTCTTGCACCTGCCAATAGCATCTTCTCACCCCTCGCCTGTGTCCCGCTAAAACAGGCATCGAGGAATACATAAGTCCTCTGGATATTGAGCTTGTTTAAGTCTTCGTAGAAATCATTGAGTTTGTAGCCTGTCTGGGTGATAAAGCGGGTATCACCATCATAAGGGACAAGATAGGCATTCCCCTTTTCTATATCAGGAAGCCCATGACCTGCAAAATAGATATAGAGGTTTGTTTCTTTCTCTACATTCGTTGGGAGATAGCCCTTTAGATGACCCTCTATCTGGGATTTTGTTGCCTTACTGTCAGAAAGCAAAATTATATTCTCTTCGGGTATGCCAAGAATCTTCATCATATATTCCTTCATTGTAAGGGCATCTTTGCCTGCGTAATCTACAGATGGGAGGAAGGCATATTTCTCTATGCCTATTATCAGACCCCAGTTTTTAGGATTGGGTTTATGGGCAGATGCAGGGAGTCTATCTATATCTTCGCCTGACTCGATTTTAAAGCCCTTTGAGGCAAGGAGATTGTTATCAAAATAGACCTTTACCTGCCAATCACCTGTATAACCTGCTGCCTTTTCACCGGGGATGGATAATCTATGCCATGTATTTATCTCTTTGAGATATTTCCCCTCTGAAGCAGATAAAGGCTGGTCTCCTGTGGATAGATAGAGTTTCCCCTTAGGGTCATACCATTCCCATCTTATTTTATGCTCCCCTGATAGGTTCTGGCACTTGAGGTAGGCAATGGCATCGTCACTGTCTGATAGAAAAATAGTTGTGGTATCTGCGGCAGGGGGCGCGGCAGCAGTTTTTCCTTTTATTATGTCCCTTGTAAGTATGATTTCCCTGTTGCAGTAATCAAAGGGCAGCTCTTTTTTTACTACTTTTGTGTAGCTGCAAGAGGTGAGTAGAAGGACTAATAAAAGGCAGGAGAGGATGACTTTACAGGCTGTCTTGGCAGACCTGTGGGAGAGAGAGAGAGAGAGTTCTCATAAAAACCTCCTTTCCCGTTTCACTGAGCGGGACATGTTTAAAAGAGCTAAAGGACTAAAGTTTCGTAACTACTCACCACAGAGACACAGAGAGCACGGAGTTTCACAGAGATTGACCTTTGGGCAATTTTGCAAATAGATAGGAGATTGCTTTTCACGGTATGATTATAAACATAACCTAAAATGGCTGTCAATCATTATTT
>JACRGW010000102.1 GCA_016212195.1 Nitrospirota bacterium | reverse complement strand
CATTTTCACAATCTTCTTACTTGTTGTCCCTCTGACTATAGAGTCATCCACGACTATAACCCTCTTCCCTCCAACAACCTTTTTTACAGGATTGAGTTTGATCTTGACACCGAAGTGCCTTATCGATTGCTGCGGCTCAATAAATGTCCTTCCGACATAGTGATTCCTTATCAGCCCAAAGTCAAAAGGTAATTTTGATGCTTCTGCATAGCCGAGTGCATGCGGTACACCTGAGTCAGGCACTGGTATAACAAGATCTGCATCCACAGATGTCTCATAGCAGAGCTGTTTACCAAGGTTCTTACGAATAAAATCAACATTCTCGCCGAATATTATGCTATCTGGCCTTGCAAAATATATGAACTCAAAGACACAATTGCTTGTCTTTGCCTGAGGAAAGGGATGAACTGACTCGACACCATTATGATTTATAATCACCATCTCTCCAGGTTCTATCTCCCTCAGGAGCGTTGCCTCTATAAGGTCGAATGCACAGGTTTCCGATGCCACCACATAGGAATCATTAAGACTTCCCAGACAAAGTGGTCTGAATCCATTAGGGTCTCTAACCGCAATAAGCTCTTTTTCTGTAAGAATCAACAGGGAATAGGAACCCTGCAGTTTTGTCAAGGCATCTATTATCCTATTCTTAAATGTAGCTTCACGCGACTGTGCAATAAGGTGGATTATTACCTCACTATCGTTGGTTGATTGAAATATTGAACCATAGGCTTCGAGTTCGTCCTTTATGATTCCTGCATTTACAAGATTTCCGTTATGGGCGATAGCCATTGACCCGAGGGCGAAGTTAACTACAAGGGGCTGGACATTCTTTAATTCACTGCCACCAGTTGTTGAATAACGGTTATGCCCTATTGCTATATATCCAGGCAGTCTATTCACTCTCTCTTCAGTAAATATATCCGCTACAAGGCCCATATCCTTTTCTACATATAACCTTGCGCCATCTGAAGATACTATTCCGGAACCTTCCTGCCCTCTGTGTTGGAGCGCATATAGACCAAGATAGGTCAGATTTGCGGCTTCAGTATGTCCATATACACCAATGATTCCACACTCTTCACGAAATTTATCAAGCATCTTCAACCTTTCTTCTTATACTTCCTCTCCATTGGTTCTCTAAGTCTTTAACTGATATATCAATAGCCGTGAACCGTGATCCGTGATCCGTTAACCGTATCTTAAGTCTATCCCCATCTACCCTGCCGATTATTGACAGGGGAATCTCTTTATCCTTTGCTAACCTTTCTAAATCCTTTAATCTTTCCTCATTAATGGAAAGGATAATCCTTGAAGCTGACTCTCCAAAAAGCAGGGTGTCGGTCCTTATATCAGAACCTTCAAGTTCTATTTCTGCTCCTATAGGTTCACTTCCAGATATGCAGCATTCTGCTAATGCCACAGCCAGTCCTCCCTCCGAACAGTCATGGGCCGACCTTATAATACCTTCTTTTATCGCCTGAAGGCACAACCTTTGAATATTTATCTCTTTATTCAAATCAAGACTTGGTGGCATTCCTCTTTCCAATTCGTGAAATATATAAAGATATTCACTACCGCCAAGATCTTCTCCATTCTCACCAAGGAGGACTATTATATCCCCTTTCCTCTTGAACCACTGGGTCATAGTCTTTTCAATATCATCTATAACCCCTACCATTCCTATAACAGGGGTCGGGTATATCCCCTGATCCTTCGTTTCATTATAGAAGCTCACATTACCGCTGACCACAGGAATTTTAAGCCTCCTGCATGCCTCACTTATCCCATCAACCGCTTCACTGAACTGCCACATAACCTCAGGCTTTTCAGGGTTGCCAAAATTAAGGCAATCAGTAATAGCCAAAGGCCTTCCACCTGAACATACAATATTCCTCGCTGATTCTGCAACAGCTAATGCACCTCCGAGGAAAGGGTCCAGGTAGCAGTAGCGACTGTTACAATCCACTTTAATTACGAGGGCTTTATCTGTACCTTTAACCCTTATCACTGCTGCATCGGATCCTGGAAGAACTGCTGTATTGGTTCTTACCATATGGTCATATTGCTCATAGACCCATTCCTTGCTCGCTATAGTCGGGGAGCCAAGTAGCTTAAGCAGGACATCATTGTAGTCCTCAGGTAAAGGGATATTTGATAGAACAAGCCTCTGGATTTCATCCTGTGAGTCGGGTCTCTTTGTCGGTCTGTTGTATAAAGGACCTTCCTCCGCTAGAGCCTTAGACGGAATCTCTGCCACAACAATACCTTTATCCTTAACCCTCAATATTCCATCCTCTGTAACCCTTCCTATCACCACTGCCTCGAGGTCCCATTTTTTAAAGATCTCTTCAACCTCTTTCTCTTTCCCCTTCTTAGCTACTATAAGCATTCTCTCCTGGCTTTCCGAAAGCATAAGTTCATAAGGAGTCATTCCCTCTTCCCTTGTAGGAATAAGGGAAAGCTCGATTTCTATTCCTGTCCCTGCCCTGCTTGCCATCTCAGAAGAAGAAGATGTAAGCCCTGCAGCACCCATATCCTGAATTCCGACAATAAGGTCTTTATCCATTAACTCAAGGCAGGCTTCAAGGAGAAGTTTCTCTGTAAAAGGGTCTCCAACCTGAACAGTGGGTCTCATTTCTTCAGATTTCTCATCAAATTCATGGGAGGCAAGTAATGATGCACCATGTATCCCATCCCTCCCAGTCTTTGAACCTACATAGATCACTGGATTATCAATGCCGGTCGCTTTTCCTTTAAAGATTTTGTCTTTTTTAGCTATTCCGATGTTAAAGACATTCACAAGTATATTTCCGTTGTAGGTATCATTAAAATATATCTCTCCTCCAACAGTAGGGACACCGATACAGTTTCCGTATCCAGCAATACCGGAGACAACACCGCCAAAAAGATATTTGTGTTTGGGTTTATCTAAAAGACCGAACCTCAATGAATTAAGGGAGGCGATCGGTCTTGCTCCCATGGTGAATATATCCCTCAGGATTCCACCGACACCTGTTGCAGCACCCTGATATGGCTCTATGAAGGATGGATGGTTATGGGATTCCATCTTGAATACCACTGCAAGTCCATCCCCTATGTCAATCACACCTGCATTCTCACCAGGACCCTGAATTACCCAGGGTGCGTCCGTAGGAAACCTCCTGAGGTGAACCTTCGAGCTCTTATAACTGCAATGCTCTGACCACATAACGGTAAATATTCCGAGTTCTGTATATGTGGGTTCCCTGCCGAGAATCTCAAGTATTTTTTTGTATTCCTCATCAGTAAGGCCATGCGCTTCAATCAGTTCTTTTGTAACCGCAATATCTTTCATATAATCGTTTTAATCAATGACTCAAATATCAATCTCCCGTCCTCATTTCCGATAACCCTTTCTGAACACCTCTCAGGATGAGGCATCATTCCTAAGATATTGCCTTCCTTATTACATATCCCGGCTATGTTATTAACCGCACCGTTAGGGTTTGATTCTTCCGTAATCTCACCGTTTCTTGTAGAATATCTGAAGACTATCTGATGATTCACTTCAAGAGATTTGAGTATTTCAGGTTCAGCATAGTAGTTACCTTCTGCATGGGCGATAGGAATTTTTAATACCTGACTTTTTTTACACGCTTTTGTATATGGAATATCAGTTTTCTCAACCTGCACATATACGTTCTTACAAATAAACTTTAAATCCTTATTTCTCATCATCGCCCCTGGAAGGAGCCCTGCCTCAAGGAGTATCTGGAAGCCGTTACATATTCCTAAAACGAGACCGCCGTCTTTTGCAAACCTCTCCACAGCCTTCATAACAGGCGAGAATCGCGCTATCGCACCTGTTCTCAGAT
>JACRGW010000104.1 GCA_016212195.1 Nitrospirota bacterium | reverse complement strand
GACCGTTCTCGCCTCACTGAGAAGGCTGGTTATGGTCTTTTTGGATAACCTATTACCCAATATATTAACTGAATAACCCTGTACTCAGATATCTGTCACCCCTGTCAGGGAAGATAGTTACAACCCTTTTCCCCTTCCCCAGTCTCTTCGCAATCTGGAGTGAAGCCCAAGCAGCAGCACCGGATGACATTCCCACAAGCAGTCCCTCTTCTTTCACAAGCCGCTTTGCTATAAGGGCTGCGTCCCTGTCAGTGACTTTTATTATCTCGTCATAAATTTCCCTGTTCAGGACTTCAGGGATGAAACCTGCACCGATGCCTGCTATCTGGTGAGGTCCTGGTTCGCCACCGGACAGGACAGGCGAAGATGCCGGCTCTACAGCCACAATAGTTATTCCTTTTATCTTCTTTTTCAGCTCTTCTCCAACTCCTGTAATAGTCCCTCCGGTACCAACACCAGCAACAAAGGCATGTATATTATTTCCCATAGAGCTTAATATCTCACGGGCAGTAGTCTTTCTGTGGATCTCAGGGTTAGCAGGATTTTTGAACTGATGGGGGATGAAGTAATTAGGATTTCTGGAAACCATTTCTTCGGCTACATCTACAGCTCCTTTCATCCCCTTTTCAAAGGGCGTGAGTATCAGTTCTGCGCCGTAGCTTATGAGTAACTGCCTCCTCTCAGATGACATCGCCTCAGACATCACAAGGATCATACGGTAGCCTTTTACAGCGGCAACCATTGCAAGTCCTATTCCGGTGTTTCCGCTTGTGGGTTCAATGATGGTGATACCTTTCCGGAGCTTCCCCTCTTTCTCTGCAGTCTCTATCATTGAGAGGGCTATCCTGTCCTTTACGCTGCCACCCGGGTTAAATCCCTCGAGCTTTGCATACACCTCTGCATCTTCTGGTCCTGGGATTCCGTTAAGTTTTACCATTGGTGTATTACCGATGAGAGACAGGATATCCTTATAGGGTTTCATAATTATTTGTCCTCTACCACTCTATGAGTCGAGTCTACGACAGGAATGAATTTATTAAGTATCCATAGAAAGAAAAAGGGCATAGATAATATTAAAAGGGCACCGCCAATCCCTTCCTTGAATGTCTCTAAGTTGTGGGGGATTATTGGAAGTATGTAATCCATATAGCCTGAAAGAGTTAATGAAAAGGCCTGTCCTCCTATAACAACATTCCACCTCATCATGAAGACACCGATAAGGACAAAGAACAGACCTATAGTTGCCTTCCTTATTGTAAGACCGGGCATGAGGAATATTATCAAAGGCAATATTGTCCCTATTCCGTACTGGATAACAAAGATGTTAAAGAAATCCCTGCTGTAGATGACGATACGGAGTATATCCCAGTGCTTTAAGGCAGTATATCCACGAAAGACGAGGTCTAAAAGCTCAAGTGTCACAGCCATGACCATAAAGAATACGAGATATTTAGATGTTATCTTTATGACATCTATCTCGACGGTACGGACTTCTTCTACAGTTGTCATCCACGGTTTCTTCTTCCTCAGAATCATTATCTTTCTTATTCCCATGGTAATTATATAAGTGAGCATACATAAGGCAATACCTGAAACGATTGCGGACATTATAAATATAATAGGCATAAGTGGTGTCATCCAAAGGGCATTTGCCTTTACGGAACCGAAGATAAATCCTGCATAACCATGGAGGAAACATGCAGCAGGGACCCCTATACCGGCAAGGATCCTTATTACCCTTTCGTCTTTCTTCAGGGATTCTTCGCTTATGTCGTAAGCCCCAAGTGTCCACAGTCTGTAAACGAATAACTTTATCCGGTTACCAAGTCCCTCAGCATTTCTAAGTCTGATTGCAGATTCTACAAAGAACTTCCTGTTAACAAACCAGAGTTCAGAAGCAACGATAGAGGCATATAAAAAGAACACAACCCCGAATGCAGCGATCGCAGATGTGAAATGCGGCGTAAAGAATACATTAAATCCCCTCAAGGGTTGCTGGAGATGTAAGAGCAGGGGCATCGGTGCTGTAAGGAGAAGGGCGTATGAGAATATGAGGGAAAATCTGGCCATATCCTTTAATTCTTTTCTACCAAATACATGATAAAGGGAGGAAAGGACAAAGGCGCCAGCGACAAGTCCTGTCATGAAAGGATACATAACTATCTGAAGACTCCAATATATGTATTCGTTAGGATAGACAAAAAATTCCTTTAAGGTCCATAACTCGCCGTGCACTTCCATTTCGTCACCTCACTATAGAATCGAGCCCTATATAAAATACATGGGGCTTTGTCCCGAATTCTTCTTTCAATACACCAGTTCTCTCAGTTTTGATAATCTTTCCTACCGGGTCTGTGGGGTCTTTTATATTTCCTATCATCCTTGCACCGAAGGCACAGGCGTCCACACAGGCAGGTTTCATGCCTTTATATATTCTGTGATAGCAGAAGTTACACTTCTCAGCCACCTTGTATACGGGATGAAAGAACCTTACACCATAGGGGCATGCCATGATACAGTAGCCGCACCCGATGCACCACTTCCTGTCAACAAGGACGATCCCATCTGCAGTCTGGTATGTAGCACCAACAGGACATACCTGGACGCATGGAGGATTCTCGCATTGATTGCAGAGTTTCGGTACGAAGAATGCCTTATCGATATCTTCTTTCTTGACCGTTACCCCCATAGGGTCATTCCTTACGAATCCATCCCTTGCAGCCTTCGGAGAATCTGCATAGATTTTTCCATCCTTCGCCATGACATATCTTTCTACCCATGTCCTCGATACACCTACTTCATAGGGGATCTCGTTTTCGAGTTTGCATGCCTTTACACACATCCCGCAGCCGATACATTTAGTCGTATCCACGAGAAATGCCCATCTTGTTTCTTCTCTCTTCCGAGCTGCAAATACCTCTGGTCCGAGGGCTTCAAAGACACTTATAGAAAGTCCTGCAGAAAGGATAGTCTTAAGTCCTGCCTTTAGAAAATCTCTACGATCGTAATTCATCCTCATTTCTTTATTTAAATGATCCCTCATGGGCGCTGTGGCATAATACACATTCCATATCTGGATTATGTTTCTCAGGGTCCTGCATCTTCAGTGTTATTGTCCCAGTGTATAGTTCTGCATATCTTACGGGTCTGTAAGGTAGATAGGCATGACATCTCAGGCAGAGTTCTCTGCTTCTATCGATATTCAGTTTATCAGGTTTTTCCGGATGATCTCCTGCAGGCCCATGGCAGTTTTCACATTGCACCCTTGCATGTTTTGATGATGTAACCTTTTTATACTGATTAGCGTGACAATCTTTACAGTATTCCCTTGTCTGATATTTAATTTTTACTGCCTTCCAGTCTTCTTCGTTTCCTTTTCTGTACCAGCCATAGGTATAACCCTTTTCATGAATGCCGAAATCAGGTGGGACAATGACGAACCGGGCTATAATTGTAATGCCGACAAGACCGAGTACAACCCACAATGGCCTAAAGATATGGCTTTTCATTTTTATAATCACCCTCCCCTCCATCCCCTCCCGTCAAGGGAGGGGGAATAAAGAGTGTATTTCCTCTTCCT
>JACRGW010000105.1 GCA_016212195.1 Nitrospirota bacterium | reverse complement strand
GTCTATCCCTGAACTTAATTCAAGATAGAATATTTTGAGTTATGGTATACCCATCTTTGAGGAGCATCTCTCTGATTCCCCGTATATGCGTTATTCCTACAAGTGCCAATGTTTTGCCTTTTTCGAGGAAGGGCTTCATCCCTTCGTATAGTATGGGGTCTCTTTTATCTATTATTGACTCGCAGAAGGTTGGAAATTCCTTTGCATAAGATATCAACTCCTCTGTGCTTCCCCTGAGATAATATTTTACATATCTTTCTGCATATCCGTTCCATTTGCCTATTTTGTTAAGGAAACCTGCAATCCTTTCAAGCGGAATTCCATTTAATGCCTCAATCTGCTCCTCTATATTCTCAAGAAAACGAATCTCCTTATCCATTTTCTCTGCTACCTTCAGGGCATCAAGGTCCATCTTATATCTCCATCCCTTTTTCTCACGATAATAAAACCAGATGTTAAAGAATGCCATCCATGGCTTTAGCCACCTTACCTGCTGGTAAAGGGAATTATCATTTGATTGTCCAAAAGTAGATAGGTAGGTTCCAAAGTAGCTTGGATTAGTAACAACATATTCAAGTTTATTGATCTCATTAATTGTATTGGTATCAAGGACATTATCGAGAGATGGATTCCCATCACCCTTTGACCCATGCTCAACTACTTTATCCATATTGTTTTCATCAAGGGGACCTTCCAATAAAACTGTATCCACCTTTTCTATATATCGTGTTAAAGACTTTTTAAAACTATAGGGGAAGAAATGGGCAGTACCTGCAAGATAGGACCTTCTGCTACCTTTCAGGACTTCCCATATCATCCTGAGTGTTCTCTCTCTAAAGAAAAATTCACGGATATTCATGGCGATAGTATAATAAATCTACAGATAATCTGCAATCCTACTTATATTTCAAGACCTATACCGATATGTATAGCTGTTGACTTTAATACATAAAAAGGTATAATATTTATATGCATCATTCCGATTTTGTTCCTCTGCATCTTCATACCAAATATAGCCTTCTTGACGGTGCGATAAGAATAAAACCTCTGCTTGAGAAAGCTCATGAGTACAAGATGGCGGCCATCGCTATTACTGATCATGGTAACCTCTTCGGGGCAATAGAGTTCTACAGGGAAACAATAAAATCCGGTATCAAGCCTATCATAGGTTGTGAGGTCTATGTTGCCCCGAATACTCGATTCGAAAAGAAGACACACGGAATTGCAGAGGCATCTTACCATCTTGTACTTCTTGCAAGGGATATAAATGGATATAAAAACCTGATGAAACTTGTAAGCGCCGCCTATTTGGAGGGATTTTATTACAGGCCGAGGATAGATAAGGAACTCCTTGAGCAGTATAGCGGAGGGCTTCTGGGACTATCAGCGTGTCTCAAGGGAGAAGTACCATTGCTCATTTCTCAAGGGAATATTGATGCTGCGAGGGAATCTGCTCTCAAGTATAAGAGGATCCTCGGTGCAGGGAATTTCTATTTAGAGATTCAGGATAACGGAATACCTGAACAGAAGAATGTGAATAGTAAACTAATAGAGCTCGGGCAGGAACTCCATATCCCTATAGTTGCTACAGCAGATAGCCATTATCTCAGAAGAGAGGATGCAAAGGCCCATGATATCCTCCTCTGTATACAGACAGGAAAAACCGTAAATGATAGGGGTAGGATGAAGTTTTCGACTGACGAATTTTATTTCAAATCACCCGAAGAGATGAAGACAGCCTTCAGGGAGATCCCTGAAGTGATTCTCAATACCCGTGAGATTGCTGAAAGGTGTAACCTCGACCTCAAACTTGGGGAAATTAATCTGCCCTATTTTGATGTACCTGATGGTTATACAAAGGAGGGTTATCTGGAAGAGCTTGCGAGGAAGGGGCTTGATGAATGTCTCAAAGATATCAGACCAGGTGATCAGGATATATATAGGAAAAGACTGGAGAATGAACTTAAGATAATAAGATCTATGGGTTTTGCAGGCTATTTTCTGATAGTCTGGGACTTCATTCAGTATGCTAAGAGGAACAAAATCCCGGTTGGTCCTGGAAGGGGCTCAGCTGCAGGAAGCCTTGTAGCCTTCACCCTGGGGATTACAGAAATAGACCCGATTCCATACGGATTGCTTTTCGAGAGATTCCTCAATCCTGAAAGAATCAGCATGCCTGATATTGATGTTGATTTCTGCATGGACCGCAGAGATAAGGTAATAGATTATGTTACAGAGAAATATGGTTCTGACCATGTTACCCAGATTATAACCTTCGGTACGATGGCAGCCAGGGGTGTTATAAGAGATGTGGGGAGGGTGTTAGATATTCCTTATGCGGAGGTGGATAAGGTGGCAAAGCTTGTGCACAATATTCCGCATATTACGCTTGAGGAGGCGATTCAGTCTGAGCCGAGGCTGAAGGAGATTGTTGAGACAAACACCAAGATACAGGAACTCTTCGGTATAGCAAGGTCTCTGGAGGGTCTTCCCCGTCATGCCTCAACCCATGCCGCCGGTGTTGTTATATCGCAGAATCCCCTTACAGATCACCTTCCTTTATACAGAGGTCAGGGAGATGAGATAACAACCCAGTATGATATGGGTGCTATAGAAAAAATAGGTCTGGTAAAGTTCGATTTCCTTGGTCTTAAGACCCTTACAGTTATTGATATGGCAGAGGGTCTGATAAGGTCAAGACCTGATGGACAAGATGATTTTTCAATAAAAAATATTTCCCTTGAAGACAGAAAGACCTATGAGCTTTTATCCTCAGGCAATACCTTCGGCATCTTCCAGGTTGAAGGGTCTGGTATGAGAGAGCTTCTTATAAAGATGAGACCTAAGATCTTTGAAGATCTCATCGCCCTTGTCGCCCTCTACAGACCTGGTCCCCTCCAGAGCGGCATGGTGGATGACTTTATTAAGAGAAGGAAAGGCATTATCCTTATAAAGTATGAAATACCTCAATTAGAGAATATCCTTAAAGAAACCTACGGTGTAATCCTCTATCAGGAACAGGTTGTCGAGATAGCAAATCTATTAGCCGGGTTCAGTCTCGGCGAGGCGGATATCCTCAGGAGGGCAATGGGGAAAAAGAGACCTGATAAAATGGAAAAGCAGAAGAAACTTTTCATCCAGGGTGCTAAATCAAACGGTATAAGTGAGAAGAAGGCAGAGAAGGTCTTTGACCTTATGGCCCATTTTGCAGGATACGGATTTAATAAATCACACTCAGCTGCTTATGCAATGATCGTTTACAGGACTGCCTATCTTAAGGCGCATTACCCCCTCGAATTCATGGCATCGCTCCTTACCTGTGAGATGGACGATACCGATAAGATAGCGAGATACATAGGGGAATGTAAGGAGATTGGCATTGGGGTTCTTCCTCCTCATATTAACAAAAGCTATAAAGAGTTCACTGTGGAGGGAGGGAGTATCCGTTTCGGACTGTCGGCAATAAAGAATGTAGGTACAGCAGCACTCGACTCTATATTAACCAGCAGAGAAAAGGAAGGCGAATTCTCATCCCTTTTTGATTTCTGTAAAAGGGTAGACCTCAGAAAGGTTAACAGAAAGGTACTTGAGGTCCTTATTAAGGCAGGGACGTTCGATTTTTTAGGAGCGAAGAGGTCTCAACTTATGCATGTTCTCGAAACCGCAATAGAATGGGCAGAAGGGTTCAAGAGAGAGAATATACAGGGACAGGTGAGTATCTTCAATGCGGTAAGAGATTCGGAAGGTCATCACCACTATGATCTCCCTGAAATACCCGAGTGGAGCGAACACCAGATACTTTCCTTTGAGAAGGAAACACTGGGTCTATATATTACGGGTCATCCCCTTGCAAGTTATGAAGCGGAACTCAGCAGGCATACGATTCCTTCATCCAGAATCTATGATCTCCAGGACAGGCAGGAGGTTACTGTTGGTGGGACTGTGAACAGGATGAGGAGGTTAACAACAAAGAGAGGCGAAACGATGGCGACCCTAACAGTTGAAGACCTTCATGGTACTGTTGAGGTACTTGTTTTCCCCGATCTTTTCAAAAAATGTTCTGAGATTCTTTCTAAGGATTTACCCCTCATCATAACAGGCGAAATAGATAAGGCAGAAAATGGAATCAAGATAAAGGCTAAGAACATCAGGACTCTTTCAAGCATCTCTGCAGGGGGAAATAGTAGGAGGGTAGAGGTGAGACTCAATTCTAACAACATTAAGGAGGATGATCTAAACCATTTGAAGAAGATTCTTCTTAATTATCCTGGCAGTTGTCCTGTTTTCATCAGGTTTCGGGTAAACCAGAAGGAGTCATTAATCGCAGTGGGAAACCTTAAGGTCGATCCTTCTGAGTCTTTCATCTCTGAGATAGAAAAAACCCTGGACGGGAAGGTTCTTATCACTCAGAATGGATAAACTTATAATTTTTTTCTATGACTATTGACTATTTAGATTTTGAAAAACCGGTTGCCGAGATAAATAAAAGGATTGAAGAACTCAGACGTCTCTCTGACGGCAAGAGCGTCGACGAGATTCAGAGGCTCGAGCAGAAGGCAGAGGATTTGATGGTGGAGATATATTCTCACCTTACTCCCTGGCAGAAGACCCTGACAGCCCGTCATCCATCGAGACCTTACACAACTGATTACATAGACTTTCTTATGGAGGACTTTATAGAGATTCATGGAGACCGTTTCTTCGGAGATGACCCCTCTATTATTGCTGGCTTTGCACGGCTCGATAGAATTCCTGTGATAGTGATAGGACATCAGAAGGGGAGAGGAACGAGAGAAAGGATATAC
>JACRGW010000101.1 GCA_016212195.1 Nitrospirota bacterium | reverse complement strand
CTTAACTCAAAATTTATTGATACTATTGTAGAGAGGTTAAAAGAATATAACAGGGAGATTCACCGTCGAGAAAACGAGATAAATGTATGTGCGAGAAAATTAAAATGTAAATCTGTGGAATTACAGGTTGTATTCAAGAGGATAAAAGAGAACAGGATTAAGCTCAGAAAATTAATGAAAGAGACAGGTAGAAGTGAAGAGAATATCATGGTCTTAGAAAGAAACTACGCCTCTGCGTTAGGGTCGCTGAGAAGAGTTGAAGAAGAGACCGCAATTCCAGCGCCTGAGCTTAAAGATGCAGTAAGGTCTTTAGAGACGGCTGAATTAAAGACACGCCTGGCCAAGAGTGAGCTTATAGAAGCCAACCTCAGGCTTGTGGTAAGTATAGCAAAGAAATATACCAATCGTGGTCTTCAATTTCTCGATCTTATTCAGGAGGGGAATATAGGCCTCATGAAGGCAGTGGATAAGTTTGAATATAGGCGTGGTTATAAGTTTAGCACCTACGCTACATGGTGGATAAGACAGGCTATTACAAGGGCCATTGCTGACCAGGCACGTACTATAAGAATCCCCGTTCATATGATCGAGACAATCAATAAACTCATCCGGACGTCCCGGCAACTGGTTCAGGAGATAGGAAGAGAACCTACGCCTGAGGAGATTGCTACAGAGATGAAACTTCCTGTAGATAAGGTAAGGAAGGTTTTAAAAATAGCAAAAGAGCCCATTTCCCTGGAAACTCCAGTTGGTGAGGAGGAAGATAGCCATCTCGGTGATTTTATAGAGGATAAAAAGGCCATATCCCCACTCGATGCTGCAATTAAGGCTAACTTGCACGGCCAGATTAATTCAATATTAAAAAGCCTGACCCCAAGAGAAGAGAGGGTATTGAGGATGCGTTTTGGCATAGGAGAATTAACAGACCATACCCTCGAAGAAGTGGGACAGACCTTTGACGTGACGCGGGAAAGGATACTCCAGATAGAGGCAAAGTCTTTAAGAAAGCTCCGCCATCCAAGTCGTAGCAAACGGCTAAAGAGTTTCGTTGATTAACAAGTTGAGCGTCAACTAACTAAATGGGCCCATAGCTCAGATTGGTAGAGCCGCCGGCTCATAACCGGTTGGTCCCAGGTTCGATCCCTGGTGGGCCCACCATAAAGTACCAGAGATGGAATTTATCCCTGATGAGCAATTGAAACTTCTTATTCAGATACAGGAAACAGATAGCCAGATTATAGAGATTGTAGAGAAGCAGAAAGGTCTGCCAGATATCTTAGCTTCCTTAAGGGCCAGCCTCGACAAGGCACAGAGTGGTCTTGCAGAGGCAATCCAGGATTGTGACAATGACACTAAAGAGCGCAGAAGGCTTGAAGGTTTACTCCAGGATGTAGAAGATAAAATTAAAAAACTAAAGGGTAGAATACCAGAGATTAAGACTAACAAAGAATATCAAGCCCTTTTAAAAGAGATTGCCGCTGTAGAACAAGAGAAATCAGATATAGAAGAGAAGATTATAATATTACTTGAAAAGATTGACAGTCTAAAGTCTATACGTATAGATAAAGAACATGCGGTTAAGGAAGAGGAAAAAAGTTTTCTTGAGGAAAAGGGGAAGATAGAAGTAGATTTTAACCAACTATCTGAGAGGCTTAAAGTATTAGAATCTCAAAAGGCTGCTATAGGCTCTCAAATAGATCCGAAACTCCTCTCAGAATATAATCGGCTAATATCTTCAAGGAAGGGCCTGGCGGTAGTATCTGTGCAAAATGAGCACTGCCGCGGGTGTCATATACGGATACCTCCTCAGATTTTCACAGAGATCAGAAAGAATGACAGGATTATTCATTGTTTAAGCTGTCAGAGGGTCCTTTATTGGAAACCAGAGGGAGGATAAACTTTGGCCTCAAGGCCTGCTGTTTTAACGATCTATACGGATGGTGTAGCCAGAGGAAACCCCGGTGAAGGTGGATTTGGTGTGATAATAAAAGGTCCAGATGGAGGCATCCTGGAGGAGATAGGAGGGTATCTGGGGGTGTCGACAAATAATTTTGCAGAATATAGTGCCATAGTTGCTGCGCTAAAGGCATCCATTAAATATCATGCAGATAAAACCGAGGTCTATTCAGACTCTCAGCTTCTGGTAAGGCAACTCAATGGTCTATATCGCGTGAAAAGCAGCTCGCTTCTTCCTCTGTATAATGAGGCTAAGAATCTCATATCGCTAATAGGAAATGTTATAATATTTTATATACCGAGAGAAAAAAATAGAGAGGCTGATGCCGTGGCTAACAAAGCAGTCGATCAAAAGATTGTATGTGTAGCCGCAGGCTTCAGCCTGCGTCCTTAACAGAGCGGACTGAGTAAGATAGATGATCGCCCTTATGGGGGAGGAAAGTCCGAACTCCGCAGGGCATGGTGCTGGGTAACGCCCAGTGGGGGTGACCCTAAGGAAAGTGCCACAGAGAATAGACCGCCGATGGATGAATACATCCCTATCTTCCCAAGGGAGGGTAGGGGCTCATCACAGGCAAGGGTGAAACGGTGAGGTAAGAGCTCACCGCTCCATTGGTGACAATGGAGGCACGGTAAACCCCACCAGGAGCAAGACCAAATAGGGGAACGTTTCAATACAGAGATGTGCTGATGAAGGTCGCCCGGCCAAGTTCCCGGGTTAGGTCGCATAAGGTTTCGAGTAATCGAGATCTCAGAGGAATGATCATCACCCCTTTAAGGGTAACCTGAAGGGGGGACAGAATTCGGCTTATATCTTACTTAGTCCGCTATTGTTATAAGGGTCAAGGGGCAGGGGTCAAGGTATGGCTTCCTTGACCCTTACTTATGCTAAAGCCTTTTCAAGCTCATCTACCAGATTAACGTAGTACTGCCGTCCACCTTCTCCTAATTTCTCTTTCTCTACGATATTAAATTTATTAAGGATCTCTCTCTGAAGAGTTTCAGGCAGGATGTTGTCAGCCATTACATAAAGAATGTTATCTTCTTTCGGTATATGCTGG
>JACRGW010000011.1 GCA_016212195.1 Nitrospirota bacterium | reverse complement strand
TTACTTGAAGGTACAGATGGCGTCCAGAAGATGTCAAAGAGTTTAAATAATTATATAGGGATTTCGGAGCCGCCGAGGGAGATATTCGGAAAGATAATGTCCATTTCAGACGAGGTAATGATGAGATATTACGAGCTTTTAAGCGATATTTCCGTTGACGAGTTCAAAAGGGTAAAAGATGGAATTAAGAATGGCTCCATGCACCCTATGGAATTAAAGAAGAGACTGGCTCGGGAGATTGTCCAAAGATTTCATAGTGAAGGTGATGCCTTTGAGGCACAGAGAGAATTTGAAAAGGTCTTCAGCCAGAGAGAGCTTCCAGAGGATATGCCTGTTGTGAAATTAAAGTGGGAGGGGGACGAGATGTGGCTGCCGCATATAATGACTATAACGACTATTGCACCAAGTGGTTCGGAAGCAAGAAGGTTAATCAAACAGGGTGCTGTAAGCGTAGATGGAGTAAGGATAGACGATATAGAAAAGAAGCTGTCGGGTAATAAGGAGTATATACTGAAGGTTGGAAAAAAACGATTTGTAAAGATTGTGCCTGAGAAATGAGTCTTAGGAGATGATATGAAAATTATAAATGTTACGGGGGCAAGGCCGAATATGATGAAAGTAGCTCCTCTGATGAAGGAAATGAGGCGGCATAAGGAGATTACCTCCATACTTCTCCATACCGGACAGCATTATGATGAAAAGATGTCAAAGGTTTTTTTCAGCGACCTATCCATGCCTGAACCTGATATTTATCTTGGTGTGGGGTCAGGGAGTCATGCCGGGCAGACTGCGAAGGTGATGGTGGAATTTGAAAAGGTATTGCTTTCTGAAAAGCCTGATGTTGTGGTTGTTGTCGGAGATGTCAATTCTACAATGGCATGTAGTCTGACGGCCGTTAAGTTGCATATCCCTGTCGCCCATGTGGAGGCGGGTTTGAGGAGCTTTGATAGAACCATGCCGGAGGAGATTAATCGTATTGTTACAGACTCTGTATCGGATTACCTGTTTACCACATCAGAGGATGCGAATTTAAATCTTAAAAAGGAAGGTATACCGGCTGAAAAAATTTTCTTTGTGGGGAATGTGATGATAGATACTCTTTTAAGGCACATGGAAAAGGCTGAGGGGTCTGATGTAGTTCAAAGACTTGGATTAAAAGAGAGGGAATACTCGGTATTGACCCTTCATCGTCCCTCCAATGTGGATGGTAAAGAGAATTTTGAAGGGATACTGGACGCACTCCGTCATATACAAAAGAGGATAAAAATTATCTTCCCTGTTCACCCAAGGACATTTAAGATGATAAAGGAGCATGCCTTTTCGGATACGATAAAGGAGATGATGAACCTGATTATAGTAGACCCCATGGGATACTTAGATTTTTTGAAGCTTATGAGTAATGCCTGCTTTGTCCTTACAGATTCCGGAGGTATTCAGGAGGAGACTACCATACTTAAAATCCCCTGTCTCACCTTGAGAGAAAATACTGAAAGACCCGTAACTGTAACAGAGGGGACAAATATTATCGTTGGTAATGATAGAGATAAAATTGTAAAAGAGGCTGAAAATATATTAGACAATGGCGGGAAGGCAGGAAGGGTCCCAAAGTTATGGGACGGCAGGGCTGCAGAGAGGATTGTGGAGATTATTAAAAAAAATATTGGACGCAGATGACCGCAGATTATTATGATTTAAAAAACAAAGAATTTTTTATCTGGGTAAATCTGCGAAAATCAGCGTCCTAATTATTTAATGAAACAGGTCTTGATTAAAAGAGGTCGGGCAGTTGTAGAGGATGTCCCTGCGCCGCTGATAGAAGACGGGGAGATATTGGTTGAAGTTGCATACTCACTCATCAGTGCGGGGACAGAGGTATCCTCTATTGCCAGCTCTGGCGAATCCCTTCTCCGCAAAGCAATCAACCAGCCTTTGAATGTTCTTAAGGTAATTGAATTAACAAAGACCCAGGGAATATCAAAGACCCGCTCTATTATAAAAGGCTCTCTGGAATCAGGATACCC